>JAFUPM010000009.1 GCA_017481225.1 Clostridia bacterium | reverse complement strand
TTCCTCTTCGTCCTCATACTGCTCGTATCTTGCTCTGCTGCCGATAACGGGAATAACAGCCTTTCCGGTCTGTGCCACAAGATGCTCAGGCAGGAATGCCGACACACGGGTGAGCTGTTCGCCGCTTACAGTGGTGAAATCAGCCGCCTTGCGGTTGTATCTTTCAATGTCGGAATAAAGGATATCCGTATACTTGCGGACAAGCTTCTTTACGCCAACTCTTGCCGCTGCGCTAAGGTTATCGCATCTTATCTCAAGGATACAGCCGAGAGCTACTATGGCGTGGCAAATAGCGTTTCTTGTATGAACCTTATTGTCCGTAACAGCCGCAGCCTCCTCGTAGTCTGCAATAAGCTTGTTGAAGCGCTTTACAGCCTTCTTGCTTCTCTTAAGGTATCTCTTAAGCTGACGCTTGTTCTTAACAAGCTCGCCCATAAGGCGAAGAGCTATTACGTCGGGGTCGTTGTTTACAACGGGCTCAAGTCCGCCCTCTGCTATCTCCTCCTCGATAACCTCGTCCTCAAGCATAACCTCCTCTGCCAAAGGCTCGGCTTCAACTGCCTCCTCGATAGCCTCGTATGCCTCGGCTGTCTCGCGGGTAACGTTAAGAAGGGACTCGTCGGGCTCGGGAATCTCAACACGCTCGCCGATTATTGCGCTTATCTTGTCAATAACCTCCTGGCGACGCTCTGCGTGGAGAGCCGCAACCTCGCTGCTGTGAGCTATGAGAGCCGCAATCTCGTGGTCGAACCTTCTCTGCTCCTCCTCCATAACGAGGCGAAGCTGCTCTCTTGCCATAGCGCCGTTTGCTCTGATTGTTTCAATTATGTAGTTGTGCTGTGCCTCAGCGATTGCGACCTCACGGGAGTAGGTCTCAACGGGGATAGCATCGTCTACATCGGAAATAAGGGGGTCATCCTCGGAGGTGAGGGTGACTATCATCTTGTCATCGTTTAGGTTGAGGAGGAACTTGCCCTCGTCAGTGCCGGTAACAATCTCGCCTGCAAGGAAGTCGTCAACCTCGCGGCGCGCCGCCTCTTCTCTTGCGATTTCGGAGCTAAATCCATACACGGGTGCCGCCTTTTCCACCTTTTCGACAGGTGCGACGGGTGCTACGGGCTCCTCCTTTGCGACGGGTGCTTCAGCCTCGGGCGCTGCCTTTTCAGCCTCTGCCTCAGGTGCTTCCTTATCCTTCTTGCCGTCGAGCTTGCCTAAAGCCAGCTCCATTCTGTCTACAAGAATAAGGTTACCGTTCTCGTCAACTATGGCGCACTTCGTTACACGGTTGAGAAGCTCTGTTGCCTTCTCGCCGCGCTCTCTTGCCTCGTTGCGCTCCTGCTCGAGAAGAGCTGCTATCTCCTTAGCCTTTTCCTCTCTTGCTGCTGCCTCTTTTGCCTCACGCTCCTGTCTTTCACGGAGCTTTGCCGCAGACATAGCCTTCTGTCTGTCCTTCATCAGCTTCTGTCTGTAGTTGAAGGCGTAGTCAAGAGCCGCCTGCTTCTGCTCGGAAACGAGCTGCGCAAGACGCTCATCCTCCTGGAGCTTCTTCTCGGTCTCCTCAATACGGGACTGAGCTTCCGCCTCGGTCTGCTTGTGAGTCTTACCCTGCTCGCTTCTACGCGCGCGTGCATCTTCCTTTGCACGGGTGATGTTGTCCTCTGCTGCCTGGAGCTTTTTCTCAATTTCAGTCTCTTCTTCCTCGGCAACAGCTTCTGCCTCTGCAGCCTCTGCTACGGGCTCTGCCTCAACCTCAGCCTCAACAGCCTCTGCTACGGGCTCTGTCTCAACCTCTGCCTCAACAGCTTCTGCTACGGGCTCAGCCTCAACCTCTGCCTCAACAGCCTCTGCTACGGGCTCTGCCTCAACCTCTGCCTCAACAGCCTCTGCTACGGGCTCTGCCTCGACTGCTACTTCAGCAGCTTCCGCCACCTGGGCTTCTTCAGCTACTGCTTCACCGGAAATTTCGGATGCGTTCTCCGCTTCCTCGACGGTAGAAATCTTTTTCTCTTCTGCCATCATACGTTCCCCCTGTCATTGTCGTTGTAAAATTTTAATAAATAATTTAATATATCGCGTCTTAAAATTATGCCTATAAAGCATCCTCGGTCGTCCACAACCGGCACAAAGTTGTGTTCCTTAACCACCTCGATAACCTCGTTAAGGGTTGAGGTGTGATACACGGGCTCAACGTAGCTGTCACCTATAATGTTGACAACGCCCACCTTTTCCGATGCTTTAGCATCGAAGGAGCCAAGCCCTAAAAGATACTTCAGTATATCGTCGTTCCGAAGGGTACCGATGTACCGCCCCTCCTTATCGAGAACGGGGATAGCCACGTACCTATGGAAACGCATTTTCTCAATTCCCTGCCTGACCGAGCTGTCCTCTGTGACGTACTCAACCATGCTTTTGGGAATAACGAAGCGCATTATATTCATTTGCCACCTCCGAGAGGTGATGTAAAGCCGCCCAGAGCCGCGCCGATAACCGTCGCAAACCTGGAGTGGTCGGGTATGATGTAGTTAACACCGTAGCCCATACCGTTAAGCTCTGAGAACTTCTCGTGACAGTAATCAAGCTGGGTAACGTTACCCGTTAAAATGATGTTCTTTACCCCCACGGAGCGAGCCGCGAAGAGCGATACCATAGCCACGGTCTCGAACACCATATTCATAATGCCACGCGCTATATCGTTTTTGGTAGCCATATCGGAGACGTTGCCGAAGTTCGCCGCGGTAAGGTCCCTGGACAGCGAGCCGAGAGCATCAGGCGCCGTCATATCCTTGATTTTAAGGTCGATATTATCGAGGTTGCCTTCCCTCGCAAACTCCGCGATATGGTCAATTTCCTCGGCGTTAAGCATAAGCCTCGAAAGTCCGACGATGCTTCCGCCGCCGACACCCGTACCTCCAAGATACTTCATAGTGCCGTCTGCTCTCGCGTGCACAAGCGCGGTACCCGTGCCCATGCTGACTATTAAAGCCTCCGAGAGCCCCGACAGATACAGTCCGCCGATGCCGATACAATCGAACTCCTCAATCCTTTTGGAGCTTAGTCCGTAAAGGTCCTTTTTGATATACGAGGAGCCTACACCGGTCATCATAATGCGGCTGATGTCGGATATATTCAAGTTGTTTTCATCGGTAAATTTACCGAAGGCGCCGTAGGTCGCAGTTACGGGGTCGTTGGCGCGGACGTGCTGGGGAGCGATAAGGGTTCTTTTGCCCCCTTCCTCTCTGACGCCCACAATCTTAGTCGTACTGCCGCCTACGTCAATTCCGATTATTAAGCTCATAGGCTGCCTCCTCTCTGCGCTCGCGCTCTTTCTGCGAGGGCATCAAAGGATAGCCCGTATTTTTCCGCGATGTCTCGCGCGTAGGATTTGCCGTCGGGCTTCATCCTGTATATTTTGAAGGAGCGACGCCCCTCCTCAATTCCCGCAACCAGCGTATCAATCTGCACGCCGCCCTCCTTGACGGAGCGTTCGTTTATCTCGGGCACGTCTGCCGCAAGCTCGTGCAGGTGAGTGGAGAAGATGCCGCGGCACCCCACCACCGCAAATCCGGTTAAGATTTCCGAGGCAATGTACGCCGCCTCGTATGCGCCCGTGGAGGATAAGGACTCGTCGAGAAGTATCATACTCTCCCCGGTCACGCTGTCGAAAATTTCCTTAAGTCTTTGGCACTCCTCACCGAGTCTGCCCTTGTCGATAGTATCGTCGGCGCCCTCGGGGAAGTGAGTAAATATTCCGTCTACGGGGGAGATTATAGCCTCCGCCGCAGGTACGGGCAGACCAAGCTGGCACATCGCCTGTGCGGCGCCCATAGCAACGGTAATAACCGATTTGCCGCCGCGGTTCGGTCCTGTGAGGACGTAGAGCCCGGCTCTTTGGTCAAACTCAATATCGTTTGTGACAATCTCCTCCTCAATAGCGAGAGCCACTCTGGGGTTATACAGCCCCTTGGCGGCAAATCGCTTCTCCGCGGCGGGAGCCAGAGTAGGCTCTGTCACCGTACAGCCGCTATGAGACGAAAGCCTTGCCACAAGCTCGGTGGCTCTGGTTACAAACTCAATCTCGGGCGTAAGCTTCAAAAGAAAGTCGGTGTTATCTAAAACGTACTCGCCAACTATACTGCGCCAGCCGCGCACGGAGGAGTGGAACACGTCCTCTATTGCGGAGTTGAAGGCACCGATAAGCGCCTCCTGGCGGTTCTCGCTTTGCCCCTTGCCGAAGGGTGAGAGGTCGGCGATGCAGGTGAAGGCGTCGTTTTTAAAGGAAAAACGCAGGATTTTGTCGAGCATCTTGCCCGATTTGAACTGCTCGGAGTTCACGGAAATAACTCCGGCGGAGGTGGGGCGAAGCTCGCGGTCAAGGTTAACTCCGACGGTGATGCTTCTGACCTCGTGTACTCTCGCCGCCAGCGCCTCAAGCTTTTTATTAAGCTCGCGGTAATACTCGGAGCAGACAAGCTCCGCGGAATAGTCCGCAAGGGCGGCGAAGGCGGGGCTCGTTATCTGCTGCCTTACCTCGCCAAGTCCTGCCGCAAGAGTATCGAGGCAGGAAACGTACAGCTCGATTTCGGTAATGCTGTAAAGGTAGGAGTCGCCGGGGTTCGTGCTGTTTCTGTCAAGTCGGCGAAGCTCCATAATATCGTCAAGTATGGGGTGAACCTTGGCGAGGGTTTCCTTGATGCCCGCAATTCTTGACATATCCGCGAAGGTAGCCTGGCGGTATCTGATGACGTCTACGTCATCCGTGAAAAAGTCGGAAAGCCTTCCGCTTTTCAGGTTAAAAATTTCGTCAAGCCCAAGCTCGAGGCACACGCTATCGGAAATGTTCGGGCGACGCTTGCCGCTTTGATGCTCCGCGTAGGACTCCCGTGACGGATAGAGCAAGCTGATAAATCTCTCCTGCATAGGTCCACTCCTTTCTAAAATAATATTTAAATAAATATAAATTTATACACCCATTATACCACACACTTTCTCACTATGCAATAGGATTTTGAAGATTTTTTTGCAAAGTTCGGTGTTTTTTTGCATTTTTTCGCCTTTTTTCTTACACAAAAGGCATCTATCAGGCGAATTTTTCCCTTTCCTTCCCCACTTTTTTGCCCCTGCCGCTTGCAATGTAGACCAATCTATGCTACAATAAAACGTGGTTTGGCTCAAAGCCGAGCCCATCCGGATTTACCGCGCACACCACCCGGCGCGACGGACGTGTCCGGACTGTATTGACTGCGGCTTGGCTCATAGCGGAGTTCAACCGCGGCGGTCGAGGCTCGGCTCAAAGCAAAGTTGATTTTCTCGCGAAGTTTTTGCGCGGCAGGCGCGAGATATTCCCTTAGAGCCGTCGAACTGCCCTGGGTAACGGTCCGCAGGCGGAGCCTTACTCGGCTTCACCTTAACGCCATACACAACGTATAATAACATAACGAAAGCTCGGCGCATCTGCCGAAACGGAAAGAGAGGAAAAAATGAAGGTACTGCTCATAAACGGAAGCCCCCACCAGGAGGGTACAACCTACACCGCCCTCAGCGAGGCGAGGAGAATTCTTGAAGAAGAGGGGGTCGAGACGGAGCTTCTCCAGGTTGGCAGCTCCGCGGTTCGAGGCTGTACGGGTTGCCTCGGCTGTAAGAAGGGCGAGGGCTGTGTCCTGAAGGACGGAGTCAACGAGGCGGCAAAGCTTTTCAAAGAGGCGGACGGTATCATAGTCGGCTCTCCCGTCTATTACGCTTCACCGAACGGAACGCTTATTTCCTTCCTTGACAGACTCTTCTACAGCTCCGGATTTGATAAGACTATGAAGGTTGGCGCTGCAGTCGTGTGCGCAAGACGCGGCGGCTGTACGGCTTCATTTGACGTGATTAATAAATACTTCACTATAAGCGGTATGCCCGTCGTCTCCTCCACCTATTGGAACCAAGTACACGGTGCCGTGGCAGAGGATGCTCCTCTCGATAAGGAGGGTATGCAGACAATGCGCAACCTTGCCCACAATATGGTTTTCCTTATGAAGAGCATCGCGCTCGGCAAGGAGAAGCTCGGTATGCCGAAAAAGGAGTCAGGCGAAAGAACGAACTTCATCAAGCGCTGACCCTCGGGCGAGTTGGGTATATCTCAAGGAGCGAGGCAAGCGCAAGCCTTGTAAGGCAAGGCGCACTGAACACTTCAAGCAAAAACAAAGCTTAAATAAGCTCACCTTTAAAATGCACACAAAGCCTTCGGACTCTATGGCACCGCAGTATTCTCGGGAAGAAGCTACCAAGTCCGAAGGCTTTATGTGTATGAAAGCAAATATGCAGCCAAAAAGCACGGCATTCGTCACTTATCGCTAACTATTATTTACATTTTGACAATTTGCCCAAAAAGCGAATAATGCTTCTCATACTCTGAAAAGCCCGAAAAACTCAACATCACCCCCTCGTTTGTAGTTTTTGCGTCAAATCACGTACACAAAAGTTTACATTACGATTTTTGAGCAGAAATCAAGAGCTTTTTGTCGGCATTATGCAGCTTTGTAAAGCCCCCTTCCCTGCCCGTCTCCGACTTTTGTTTAGACTCAAAGCCTTCATATAAGATAAAGACTTCTGTAGAGTCCAAAGCATTATTAATTTAGGATACCGTAAGCCTCGAATCTCCTTATAAAATATTTTATAATATAATAATGTAGAAAACTTAAATTCCTTATATCAGAAACTGCATAAAGCAGGCTTTAAAAAACAATTGAACCAACTTTTAGAAAAACTTTCAAAAAACTATTGACTTTTTTCTTCTCTTGTGATATAATACCATAGCGAGCCCAAAGCGTGACTAACTTATGGCGGATTAGCTCAGTTGGCTAGAGCGTCCGGTTCATACCCGGCAGGTCGTTGGTTCAAATCCGACATCCGCTACCATAAACGGCCCGTTGGTCAAGCGGCTAAGACACGGCCCTTTCACGGCTGTAACATGGGTTCGATTCCCGTACGGGTCACCAAATAAGAACGCAGAATAGGATACAAGAAATTGTGTCAATTCTGCGTTTTTTATTGCTTTTTAGGGGTATTTTTGCCCTTTCGAGGCATAAAAAGCATATTTTTGATAGAAGAAGCCCGTCTTCCGAGAGTTTTTGCACTTTCGGTGGATGGGCTTTTTTGTTTGCGTTAAATTTATGGGTAATCGTTAAAATTATGGTAATCGTTAAAATTATAGTCTACGGACGATATTTGGTATTGAAAATGTGCTTGTTTTATGCTATAATATAGGCGACTTCATTTGAAAGGATATGCTATGGACGATAAAGCAAATTTGGATGAGTTCAATAAAATGCTTACCGCTACGGGGCTGCCACCTATGACGCAAGA
>JAFUPM010000092.1 GCA_017481225.1 Clostridia bacterium | reverse complement strand
GTCCATAGCTATGTACTCTTCGATGCTGTCAGGGTTGATAACACCGCAGTTACGAAGAACTATACGGTTCTGGGACTTATAGAAAGCGGTATCTCCAAGAGAAACGCTAGCCTTGTCAACAATTTCCTCAGCACCGGTGTCGGCATAAACAAGACGCTCAACTACACGGCCCTTAAGAAGATGCTCTTCAACAATCTCGGGAACGTCCTCGGGAGTTACACGGCTATAGAATGTGCCGTCGGGATAGATAATAACGACAGGTCCAAGTGCGCAAAGACCGAAGCAACCGGTCTGGACGAGCTTAACCTCTTCGCCGAGGCCGAATGCCTCTATGTTTTCCAGGAAAGCCTTCTGAACGAGCTGGCTTCCGGAGGAGGTACAGCCTGTACCGCCACAAACCAAAACGTGAGCACGAATCATAACGTCTACCTCCATTACTTCTGTGCAGCAACTGTGAACTCTGTTACTACGTTGCCGCCCTTGAGATGCTTTTCAACTACCGTCTTAACCTTCTCGGCAGTCATTTTGACGTAGGTAACCTTTTCCTTACCTGCCTCGTAAACCTCAACGATGGGCTCGTACTGGCAAAGTCCGATACAGCCTGTCTGTGTAACGGTAACCTTGTCCGTAAGTCCATTCTTGTTTACTTCCTCAACGCAAGCGTTGAGAACGGGTCTTGCTCCGGCAGCGATACCGCAGGTAGCCATACCTACGACAACGCGAACGCCGTTCGTACCCTCGCGAAGAACAACCTTGTCCTTCATTCTGTCTTTGATTGCTTTAAGCTCAGCCAAAGATTTCATTGCATTTTCCTTTCTGGGTGATACAAATTTTATATTTAATTTTAAATCAAAAACCTGTTACCAATTATCACACCTCGCCGTATTGCTCCTTAAGATTATCGCCAATCCAGCTGATAACCTCAATGCAATCCAGAGGAACTCCCTCAAGAACCTCTCTGATTTCGCGTGTATCAAGCTCAACTCTGCCCGAATTTAAATTATGAATATATAGAAAATCTCTATCCGGGTGACCTTGAACCAAAGTCTTGAGCGTAGATATAACGTCACCGAGGGGTGTGAAGTCGATGTGTGATTTAATGAAGCGCGCCACTACCGTAGTGCCGTGTTCTTCTGGATGCTCGTCCGCGGTTTTTGAGCTTATGGAGACCTCTCCGCCGGTTTGCTCCGCAGCGAGCTTGAGAAGGGGAATTCCAAGTCCCACGCTTCTCGTTTTTCTTGTTGTATAGAACGGATTTGTGACGGCAGATACGATTTCCTTCGACATTCCGACGCCGTTGTCTTTAATAGTGAGTATCAGCTCGCTTTCACTCTCGTCAATTATTATTTCGGTAAGCGAAGCACCTGCCTTAACCGAGTTTTCCACTATGTCGAGTATATTCAAAGATATTTCCTTCATAGCTTACCTCCAAGCCAAAGCATCAGCTCACGCCTCACGTCGCTAGGACAGTCGGGGTCAGCGGAAAGCATAACCGAATTCTCCGCATCTCTCATATCCGTCAAATAATGAGCGTCGGACGAGATGACGACAGTCTTATCCGAAAGATTAAAGCGTTCCATATATTCGTCCAGCTTTTCCTTCGAATGAAGCTCAACCGCGGTAAAGGTCGGCGTTGGAGGAAGTGTACCCAGCACGGCAACTATACCGTTGCTCTCTCTGTCTATATGAGCAGGGAAGCATACGCCTCCGTATCGGCTCACAAGCAGTGGGACGTCCTCTATGGAAACAGAGGTCGCGTTAGGCAGTAAAAATTCCTCCTGTCCGATAACGTTATCCTCGCCGTCAAGTATCAGCTGCTCTCCGAATATCTCGGTGCGATTTCTGATTTTCATACGGACTGAGTCAACGTAAGCGTCGAAAGCCATAGCAGCCGAAAGCTCGGGAAAAAGACATACGACGTGTATATCCTCGGAGGTTGTAAGCTCCATTCCCGCTACGGGAATAATTCCGTTTCTTTCTGCCGCCTCGAAGAAGGCAGGACAGTTTTTGCAGGTATTGTGGTCCGTCAGTGCAGCTATATCCAGCTCACACAGCTTTGCCATACCCGCGATATTATTTGGTGTGTTATCCTCGTCACCGCAGGGTGAGAGGCAGGAATGCAGGTGTAGGTCGTAGAAATACTCTCTCATCGGAGAGCCTCCGCCAAGGCAAGCGACCCTTCGTACATGGGAAGCTCCGTAGAAAGAACGTTTATTTCCTTCTCGGATGCCACCTTCAGCACCTCGTCATCAAGCTTGACACCCTCTGCAAGTATTACACAGCATACGTCGGCAAGTGTCGCAACCGCAAGCACGTTAACGTTACTCATAATTGTTATCCACGCGTCGCCGCTTTGCGCTCTGCCCATAACCCAGCTGAGAAGATCTCCGACGTAACAGCCCTCAATCTCTCTGTCGGGGTCGGGAAGAAGCACCTCTGTAAAGGCGGGAAGCATCGTTAATTCCTTAACCGTCATTTTTGACCTCCCCTGAGCGAAGCTCGCTTATAGCCTTTATGGGGCAACCGTCAAGCTCGCACTGACCAAGCACAATATCCTCCGCAAACGCTCTGCAGGTAGGCGCACCGCAGGAGCCGCAGTCGATACCGGGCAAACAGTCGCGTATTGCGTGAATTTCATTCATCATTCGCAAGGACTCCGAAAGACTTTCGCTTAGCCTTGTGATAGGAACGTAGTCGGGCATATCGGAGAACATATAATTCTCAGGCACACTTACACATTCTTTATCAACGGTATTTCTCGAAACCGGGAGATAGCGGCGCAGCGATTGAAGTCGCGCCTTGGCAATGAAGGGATTCTGTATAGTCAGAACTCCTCCGACACAGCCGCCCGTGCAAGCGTTAAGCTCAATAAACTCAAGGGGCGGTATATTGCCGTTTTCAACCTGGTCGAGAACGTGAATAACGTTATCGATACCGTCGGCTGCAAGGTACTCGTCGTTAAGTATAGCGGTAGCCTCGCCGCCGCTTCTCGCCCAGCCAAGTCCTATTCTTCCGGACTCGGAGAGGGGACGTATGTCCTTGTCCTTACGCATTTTGCCGATAAGACGGAAGTAAACGTCGCTTATGGACACTACCTCGTCTACGTAGCTTTTGTATGAAGCAAAGCCGTTCTTAACGTAGCTGACCTTCGCAGGGCAGGGAGAAATGAAGCAAACTCCAACCTCCTCGGGCGTAAGCTCGGGATGCTCGGAAAGAGCCCTCTCCTTTGCCAGCCTTGCCGCAATCTCCATAGGAGGCAGCATAGGTATGATATGGTCGGTAAGCAACGGAAAACGTAGATTTATAAGCCTTATTACAACGGGGCAGGCGGAGCTTATAGCAGGCTTAACCACCTTTTCATCTTTAAGATAAAGCCTCGTGTATGCGGAAACAAGCTCCGCAGCCTTGGAAACCTCGTAAACGTCGTCAAAGCCTATATTCAGAAGCCCGTCAAGAACGTAATCAACATCGTCGAGATTATCAAATTGACCGTACAGAGTAGGGGCGGGAAGAGCTATCTTCCATTTGAATCGATCCATATCGCCAAGCTTAGAGCATACAGCCTTTTTCGCCTTGTGGT
>JAFUPM010000091.1 GCA_017481225.1 Clostridia bacterium | reverse complement strand
GGTCCCTCGGGATGCGGTAAGTCCACCTTCCTTCGCTGCATCAACTGTATGGAAGACCCCACGGGCGGCTCTATTATCTTTGACGGCGAGGACCTTGCCGATATGAAGGTTGATATTAACATACACCGCCAGAAAATCGGTATGGTGTTCCAGCAGTTCAACCATTTCAACAATCTGAACGTTCTTGATAACATCACCCTTGCGCCTATTACCATTGCGAAAAAGAACCGCAGAAAGCAGGGAGAGAAAATTTCGGTTGCCGAAATTCGCAAGAATGCAGAGGAGAGGGCATACGACCTTCTTCGACGTATAGGACTTGAGGATAAGGCGAAGGTTTACCCCTCCACCCTCTCGGGCGGTCAGAAGCAGAGAATAGCTATAGTAAGAGCACTCGCTATGAACCCGAAGGTTATCCTCTTCGATGAGCCCACCTCTGCCCTTGACCCCGAGATGGTCGGAGAGGTTCTCGACCTTATGAAGTCTCTTGCCGACGAGGGAATGACTATGGTTATAGTTACCCACGAGATGGGCTTTGCCCGCGAGGTTGCCGACAGAGTCCTCTTTATTGACGAGGGACAGATTAAGGAGGAGGGAACTCCTGCTGAGATATTCGACAGCCCCAAGCACCCAAGACTTCAGGACTTCCTCTCCAAGGTTCTTTAAGCCTCGAGGAAGGAAAGCACCCAAGACTTCGAAACTTCCTCTCCAAGGTTCTTTAAACCTTGTGAAATGGAAGCACCCCAAGACTTGAGGTGGCAAAATAATAAAAAACGCAGAAAAGTCCGACCCGTGTCGCGATTTTTCTGCGTTTTTTGCTTTATTATAATCTTTTTTCGTCCAAAGAGCCACCTCGTTATTAGACTAATCAAGCTCGCAATTTTCCTATACTTTAGAAGGAACTGACTGTTTGTAAAACTCTAAACTATTGACAAAAGCCATTTTGCTTTTTGACTAATCAAGCTCACGTTTTCTTTGTGCTTTGGCAGGTGTGACTTGGCTTGTCGGTTATACCTTTGCCTTAATCATAGCGTTGATTTTCTCGCGGACGGCAAGCATTTTCGCACTGTCGGTTACGGAGTTTGCGAAGGTCATAGAGTAGCCAAGGACCTCCTCAACAGCCGCAACAACCTCCTCCTTGGAGTAGAGGCTCTCGCACAGCGACATAGCTCTCATATCCTGGAGAGCGTCGTGGAACACCTTTATGCGTATAGACTCCAGTGCCTCGCCGCTTATAGCGGGATAAACCAGCATAGTATCGCCTGCAGGCACCCATCTGTCACCGCAGGTGTCAACGAAGGGGTTGACGGTATCTATAGAGCCGCGAGTGTAGTAGAAGTTGTAGCCCCAATGGAGGAAACCTACGATATCGTACTTATACATCTGCATACCGATAGAGCGCGTAGAAGCCGAGGGTCTTGCCAGCATACGGCTGGAGTATCCTCCCATGCAGCCTCCGCAGTAGTAGGTCCAAAGGTTCTTTACGCCTCCGTCATAGAACTCCTGAAGGCTTGATGTAACGGGAATGGGAGTCTTGATTATGCCCTTTTTGTAGTAATCAAACCTTGAAAGGGCGTCCATAATAGTGTATCCCTCGAGGATTTTATCAACGATTTTTTTGGATTTTTTGTAGTTTTCAATATGCTTTTCACCGGGCTCGTCGGATATGTGGAAGAAGCAACGCTTGTCGTCGCCCCTCTTTTTCATATGGTTAAGGAAGGCTTTGAGGAAGGAGCGAAGGAACTTTTTATACTCCTCTCCGTGAGCATCGGTTTCCCAACCGAAAATCTTCTTATATTCACCGTCCACCGTTGCCATAATCTTCGGTGCGTGAGTAGCACCCCATTGGGTGAACAGGTGAGAAACCTCAATATACTTAATGCCCACTCTGTCCAGCATATCCACCCATCTGTCCAGAAGCTTGAAGTTATAGGTGTAGCGGTTGCCACATTTCTTGATACCTACGAGCTGGGTCGTGGGACGCTCGCCGCCTACCCTGGTATCAAGAGGAAGGGTGAAAACGGGGGTAAGAAGCATATTAATTCCGTTCTTAACCGCCACCCGTGCGAAATTTTCGATAATCTCCCAATGCCTCTCGGACCATACAGGTACGTTATAGTAGCTTGCAAGGCAGTCGGCGTGGAACCACTCTGTATGTATGAGCTTTTGCTCGGGGAGCTTTGCAGGGATAACGTCAATTATAATCTCGGTATTGGCTACCGTCTCAGGCTCTCCTGTACCTCTGTATACCATCTCTTCAATGAGGTCAAATCTTGCTGACAGCTTATGCTCGCCTGCGGGCATATCCTCGGGAATTTCTATCTCCACCCAAAGCGACTCAAGAGTTCTGTCGCAAATAGGCAGCATAGAGCCGCCTGCTATAGGCTCAAGAAGGTCGGGGAAAAGCCCGGGGCTAAGCCTTAAGCTCTCGTCAATGCTGGTTCTTTCGCCTCTTTCGCCCTCGTATTTTGCTACGGGCAGATGCTTTACAGAGCGAAGTGACGCATACTCTGCAAGGGAGCCAGAAAGCACGGGAGAATAAAATGGAGGCGAACGGTGCCTGTCGTTCTTATCGAATGCGTAAAGTATTTGCAGCGAGAGCCTTTCTCCGCGCAGCGCGCTGATTTTTTTCTGTGCCTTGAAGTCGGATATATCCTGGTCGAGGAAGGTCTTCTCGAGAGAGGAAACAAATTTAATGTTAAGCATAAGCACTCCTTTACTTTTCGTCGGACGTCCGCCGCGAATATCTACCACAATTATACACAAGAGCAGAACCTATGTCAATGTAATTTAGTGTTATTTGTTGGTAATTTAGAGCTAAAGGACTGATTTTTTTACAAACAATGTTTTAATATTTCTAAAAGATACCCTATCGCCACGAAAAATGCCCCGCAAGGCTGCCTTCGCCGTATATGAATACAGCCGTCAGCTAAAGAGCCTTGCGGGGTGGGGTCTTGCGTTGACTTAATAGGGTCAGTCCTGAACAAGACTCATATTGTCGAAGTATACTTCGCCTGCAAATGCGGTGAAGGGCGCGAACCTGACACAGTTCAGCATAGACGGCTCTTGAGCCGTGCCGTAAATCAGCTCGGTTTCGTGGAAGAGTGTGCCGTTAAGGTATACCCGTGTCACGAATTTTCCGTCATTTTCCTTTGTATATTCTATGGCGAGGTTGAACCATTCGCCCACCTTTATTCCCGTATCGCGGCTTTTGGTGTATCCGCCGTCAATGCTGGAGTCGCGGTAAAGAATGGGCGAGCCCTCAGCGGTATTCTCAAGGGTGAAGGTTCCTTTGTAGGTTCTTTCCGCTTTCTCTGCGCCGTATGGCATAAGGACAAACTCTATATATTGCTTATACGTCACACCCGTAATCTTCATATCCGTCTCGAACCTTACTCGCTCAGCCGTAGGCGAGGTGTAGGTAGCCATAATATCGGCGTATGACTGCGAGCCGTTGAAGGTCGTTTCTCTGTGGTAGAGAAGTATGCTCTTCTCGTCGCGCTCGGTAACGGTAAGAGTGTTCTCGGGCACGGAGGAGCCGTTTACGTATTTGATGTAAAGACTGTCGGGCATCTTGTCGAACCGATGCACCTTGCTGTCGGTCTGAACTAAGAGAACCTTATCAAGTATAAGCTTAGATGTGGGCTTGGATATACGAAGCTCGGTTATCTGAGAGGGCGAAAAGCTCACACGCCCCCCTATTAAATCGGTAGAAAGGGCGAAGCTTGTGCCGTTTACCGAGACGTTTGCCATAGTGCCGCACTGATGGCTTGAAAGCTCTATGGATATCTTAACCGTCTCTCCGTAGGTAATACTTGCACAGCCCTCACAGCCGAGGACCGAGAGCGCGCCGTCGCAAAGTGACAGCGTAAGCTCGCATACGGCGCCCTCGCTATCGCGGAAGCTCAGCGTGTAATCTCCGTCACAGGCAAAGCGCGCCTCGCACTCAAAGAGAAGTATGCTTCCTATATTTCTTACGTCGGATTTAGGTATGATAATATATTCCGACTCCGCGCTTATATGAAGCTCGCCGTCCTCGACGGTCATCTCGCCGTCGCAGCGGATATCATAGGGCTCCCCCGACTCGAAGTCGCTCACCGCAGTACCTATTATACC
>JAFUPM010000090.1 GCA_017481225.1 Clostridia bacterium | reverse complement strand
TCGGATTTTGATATAATCCCCTTAGAGTAGACACTTGAAAAACAAAAAGTTTCAAGACTACTTTAAGGGGGTTATATCATTTTGATTCTCTTTACTTTTGGTGTTTTTTGTGATATACTGTAGAAAATAATAATTAGCCTTACATGGAGCGGAACGAAGAGGTGTTATATGAACGGAAGATCGTTTTTACACAATTATGACGTTGAGGTTTTGCGTAACGAGAAAATCGTTAGTAAAGGAGGAGAATATTCAGCAGTTTCTTTATTACTTGTATCTCGTCCTACGGATAGATCATATATAAGATTACAGATATGGCTACCGGATAATTACAACGGTATCTTTCTTGGACTTGGGGGCGGCGGTATGGCAGGAAATCTTATTGAAGAGGCGCCTTGGGATTACCTTTGCACCGGTTATGCCGTCGGATATACCGATATGGGTACATCGAGATATGTCTCCGGAGAAGAGATGTGCGCGGATGTCGAGCTATGGCGTGACTATACGTGGCGGTCTACTCACCTTATGACCGTGCTTGCGAAAAATATAATCAAGGATTACTACGGAAAGGAGCCTCGCTATTCGTATTTCTTCGGTTCATCGGCAGGCGGTCTTCAAGCATATTCGGAGGCTGAAAGGTTTCCGGGAGATTATGATGGTATACTTGCAGGCGTTTCCTCTCACAATGCCGTTAATCTTATCGTTTATTTTCTGTGGTTACATAGATCGCTTCGCGATGAGATGGGAAAAGCGTTAATTTCAAAGGATGTTGCAAGCGAGATATCATTGAAGGCAGCAAAATATTTTAAGTTACATGGCGACGGAGAGCCGAACGACGACTTCATAAGCTATCCTTACGTTGATGAGAACACAGTTGATGATTTTCTGTCATTTCTAGGCGCGGAGATGCCATCACTGACCCAAAAACAGATAGATGCTCTAAGACTTGCCTACAACGGCCCGATTCATTCTATCTCAGGCGAGCAGCTTTTCACAGGACTTCCGATAGGCTCGGAAATGAACAGCGGATTTTTTACTGATTCAGAGGACTTTGGCTTTACC
This sequence comes from Clostridia bacterium, assembly GCA_017481225.1. Taxonomy (GTDB): domain Bacteria; phylum Bacillota; class Clostridia; order Oscillospirales; family CAG-272; genus UBA1740. The sequence goes on along the minus strand of JAFUPM010000090.1, from coordinate 38,228 downwards.
TGGTTTAAATGGTTTTTCGGCGATGGATATTCGGATAATGATTTTGACTTTGGAGCTTATTACGATAAGCTTATAGCAGAGATAGGATGCGATTTCTCGGCGGTTTCCGGCGATCTTAAGGCATTTAAAGAACGCGGTGGTAAATTCATATCTTTCGTTGGTTCTGCCGATCCTGCAGGCCCTTGGGCAGAAGCCCTAAAGCATTATAACTCAGTATGCGAGATATCCGGTGGATTTGATAGCGTAAAGTCTTTCTTCAAGCTGTTTATTCTTCCCGGACGCGGTCACAGTAAGCGACACGGGTTGGGCTTGAGGCTGCCTCTTGCTTCTAACGGTGAGCATATATTATCCGCCTTGAGAGCTTGGAGGGAGGAAGACAAGGAGCCGAGTTATATAATCGGAAGACACACAGAGATCGACGAATCCGGAAAGGTGATAAAAGACTTTTCATGCAAAATTTTACCATATCAAGCCGATAAGTTGATTGAAGGAAAGGACTTTCCAAGATGTACTTCAAATAGAATTTTAAAGACTATTTCGCAAGTATATGCACTTGAAAACGGCAGAGTGATAAAAACAACAAAATAATTCTTGGTGGCAGTTCCTGCAACTGCCACCATTTTCTTTGTTTATTGCTCCCAATCTCTTTGGGAGCGGAAGCGAACCCACAACATATAGAACGAGGCAGTCTTGAAATCCGATTGTCAAAACCACCTTGGGGGTTCGAATAACAAAAAATCCGATTAGGTTTCTTGCGATTCCTAATCGGATTCCGTTATTCTTTTAGTTGCTCCATACAACAATCTTTCGAGCTATGTCATCACATTTTCGATCGATCTTTTTCAACTCTAAGATCAATTCCACTAGAAGTTCTTTTTCGCTCATATTATACTCTCAATTTATTCAACAAATGGCTTCAAGAATTGAAGCTGTTACGGTAAAGGTGTTAACTGAACGGAACATGATTGAAGATCATTTTGATCGCAATATCTTATATGGTGGCATAAACAAGGACACGCCTGTTCGTGCTCTTCCTCATTTTTCTAGTCACAATAAACTTTACTCTAAACCTACTGCCCCTATTTTATCTAATCCTATTACAAAAGTCAACCCTTTTTAAAAAATAAAATTAAAAAGCGAATTAAAAACAAATCTTCAACCAAAAGGGTTAAAAAGCAAGAGAAAATATACCGTATTCTGATGGATTGTCAATATAATTCAATGTAGCTTCTAACACATCACACACGCCATAAATCAACGACTCGAAACTGAAAGTTCAGGCTGTTACTAAAGGCTATTTTACGTAAGCAAAAAGCGCCGTAAGTGTTATACAGAAACACGTTACAACGCTTCATATAAAGTTGTGCTATATCCAACTGCGGTTTAATCCAACTTGTATCTTCCATAACTTCTCCCAATCATATCAAAATCCCATTACAATGATCCACCTCATGCTGAATGATTTGCACCGTCCAGCCGGTGAAGTTTTTCGTGCGTGTTTACATCTCCAAGGTCTGATACTGCACCTTGATGGTCTTATAGCGCTTGCACTTACGGGGGCTGCCCAAAAGCGACAGACAGCCTTCCTCAGTATCATAAGCGCCATCCTTCTTGATGATTTCGGGATTAAGCATCACGGTATATGTAGGAGCTCGTCCGCTCTCGTCGATAAAAGTAATAATTCGCTTGCGAACGCCGATCATATTGGCTGCCATGCCGACGCAACTTTCTCTGTGCGCCATTAGCGTATCTAGCAAGCTATCTTTTAGAGATAAACTCCAATCCCCTTTGTTTAGATGTGGAAAATATAAATCCCTTATGAGAATTTTTCTCTATTTCCCTATTAATAAACTGTACTTCATCCAAAAGCAACCGCTTGGTAATGATTAAACTATTTCCTTTTTCGTTAATTTCGGGAAGGTCAAAAACACCCGGTCTTAATACGAGCACATCGCGGGGTGTGTTATCAACACCTCTACTAGCAAAAATAATAGCGCGATTTGGAGAAATAGGTGCCACTTCATACATAGGAAGGCGAAGGTAATCACCGGTAAATGTAAGCGGATAACAATCACCCAATATAAAACCATCACCTTCCTTGGGCTCTACAACAATAATGTATTTTCCATATAAGCTATTTGTATCACGTTGCATAAAGAGCTTGATTGGAGGATCAATTTCCGGGTGATTTGCCACCTTCTTCATTGAACGGCATTTTACCAAATGTCCCAAATTGCGTTTCCAAAAGTCCTCGAGATCTTCATTTCCTTGAAAGTACTTGTAAAAATCTTTGAATTCTTTTGATGCTTTATCGCTAAATTGCTCTTTTGCATTTATGTTTCTAAAAGACATAATTGCAAAAAACAATTTGAGCATACTATCTTCTTCCTTTGTAAGCTCAATTTTTCGCTTATCAAGGAACTTTGCTTTGACTAATTCAGCAACTTCCCTTTCATAGACGGATAAGTCGTGTTCTATCTGGACGGGCTTGTCTTTACAATTTATTTCATCACGATAAAGATTTCGCTCCATAAATATTTCACATGTTTCACGTTCCGAGATAGAACGAGATTCTTTATCACAATAACGAACGAGCTTTTTATCATTATCACAAGCAAAATTACGCAAAATAAACTGCGGAATATAGTGATGTCTTATTGGTTCTTTTTTCATAGTTTTTCTCCATTCAAGAACGCATCCGCTTCTTCTCTGCTCTTAAAAATGACAATGTTTTTATCACTGTATTTTTCGAGCAATTCAAGCACCTTTGTCTTTTGCTGCTCGTTGTAGTTTTTAAAACTTAATGAATTTCAAATCATCGCTTTATTGGTGTAAAACGACACGTTTTATTTACAAAAAGCAGGTTATCTTCCGAGTTTACGTTAGCCAAAAATCCAAAACGCTTTCGTAATCAACGTTAGAAATATCCTTATTTTCAATCCAAGCGACACGGAACGTGATTATTTCTACCGTTCTGTCTAAAAGCACAAACGAGAAGCCGAGGTTATCTTCAGAACGCCACACATCATAGCCTTTGTGCGGCTCATCTTGATGAAAATAGTCGTCATTCATATCGTAAGAACCAATACCGACAGACCAATTCCCGATAGTGTTGGTAATGGATTCCGTGTGTTCATCGGCTCCGCAATAGTTTAAGCCCCCCTCGGAAAACACAGCATTGTACTGCTTTCCAACCTCTAAAACGGTTGTATCTATGTCCAAAGCATAGTTTGTTTCCGCCTCGATGTTGTCATAAGGCACATTATAGTCATTTTTACGAATGCAGAAGGGGATTTTCTGGCTCCCGTGGCAAACAGTAAATTCACCAACCGGGCACAACAAGGAAAATATATTTTCATAAAGGTATCTCATAAATTTTCTCCATAGTCCTCTGTAATTTCAAATCGGTTTCGCTCATACACATTCTCGCCGTGAGCGTTACCGTTCTATAAGTAATCCATACGCCACTCGCCGTGCAAAGCCGCCTGCATATAATTCGAGCAGAATTATCCCGAAATTTTATATTAGTATTATACCACAAAACACCGTATATTTCAACTGTAATATTCCTTCCGCCATAAAGCGCGGCTTCGCCTTCTTTTGTTTCGCGCTTTTCAATAGAACGTTTTTCGCCATTTGAGAAAAAGGGAGCCCTCGGGATTTCGCTCTCGAGGGCTGATTTTGAATGGGTTTTCTGTTAACTAATAATTGATGCTTTTAAATAATTTCTCTGTTACTGCTATTGAGAGTTTCTCCGGTAGAAAGCAGAAAAATCAAGGCTTTTGACAACTTTGATATACAAAAATCACTTATTGTTACTTTCGTTTGGTTTTTCCAATGCCGCGTTGTATCGTCAGACTAGCTTCAGAGATACTATGTCTCGGAGCCTCTGCCAAAAGCTTGCTTCATCGGGTCAGTTTCAGAGATACTCGCCGCAAACACATCTTTCTCTGCCGCCGAACAGTCGGCTGATAAGGTTGGATATTATGTTCCGGAGCCTCTGCCAAAAGCTTGCTTCATCGGATCAGCTTCAGAGATACTCGCCGCAAACACATCTTTCCCTGCCGCCAAACAGTCGGCTGATAAGGTTGGATATTGTGTTCCAGAGCCTCTGCCAGAAGCTTGCTTCGCACTTGGTGTGGTCCTTTTCGGGGGCTGTGCCGCCGCCTCCGGTGTTGCCCTCGTCGGAGTTATCGCCGCCGTCGGGGCTATCGGGAGTGTCGGGGTTATCGGGAGTGTCGGGGGTGGTTGTTCCGCCCTCGCCGCTATCAGGGAGCTTGTCCCCTTCGGTCTTGCCGCAGCGGTCGCAGGTCTTGGGAGCTTCGGTGGTGGCTTCAAGCCAGCTGTGGCCGAGAGCCGCGCCTTCGGTCTTGCCGCAAGCGGAGCAGGTTTTGGGGCTGTCGCAATCTGCGCTCTCCCAGCTGTGACCCTTCGAGGGAATGCTCGCGCCCTCGTTCAAAGTCTCACCGCAATCGGAGCAAACCGTCTTTCCCGTGTGTCCGGAAGACGTGCAGGTAGGCGCTACGGCGCCCTCAACGGCGACCTTTCCGTGCTGACATTCAGCCGTCTGACCGCCCTCCGCATAAACCGTTATAGAGTATGCGCGGCTCTGCGCGGAAAGGGTGGTATAGGTAACCGAGTCAACGGGGGTATCAAAGATTACTGTAATTATGCCGCTTGAATTTGTCGCCTCGCCTCCCGACGGCGCGTTGAGCCAGCCGTTTACGTACTTCGCGGCAAGGCCTTTGCAGTTTATCTCAAGCTTAGTAATGCCCGGGTATTCAATAGTGACGTTCGAGCCCTTGTAGAAGCGACCGGGGTTGCTGTAATCCGCAACGTCGCTTGAAGAGCTTGCCTTATTGTTGGTAACGGTTATGCCGTTCTGTACCCAAACCTGTATGGTGGTGGAAAACTCCGTGCGGTTCGCGGTATCGGCAAAGCTTATGGTAGCTTTGGATTCGCTGGTCTTTTCCTCGCCGCATACTGTACACTTACCGTCAGTGAAGCTATGCCCCGTTGCCGATACCTTATCGCCAATATAGCTATCGGCGCACAGCGAGCAGGTGTAGGTTGTAAAGCCTCCGAGAAGGCAGGTAGGCGCGGTCACGACCGCCAGGTAGTTATGCTGACAGGTGTCGTCACCCTCGTCGGGCAGGGTCTCGCCCTCGCCTAGCTCATACATACGCGCGAGGTAGTCGGTATCCTTGTACATAGAGGAGCGAACGACGCCCATAGTTACGTATTGGTCATAGGTTCCGATGTAGCACATCTCGCCCGAAACGGATGTGTAGAAGGCATATTTTGAGCTGTCCCAGCTAAACACTGAGCTTTTCGACACACCGTAGGTGAAGTTGAAATGAGTGCCGCTTTGAACAAGGTTTATATACTGCTTGTTGCCGTCGGCATCATTGAAATAAATGTAATAACCGCCCGAAGCACTCTCGACGTAAACGTCAACACCGTTAGAGTAGGCGGTATCGGTTGCACCGTAGTAGCCTGTCATCGTGCCGTTAAAGTAATATTCGGCACTCTTTGCCGTAGAGAAAAGTCCCAGCTTGTATGCCTTACCCACGGTTATTTCCTTCGCGTAGGTGGGAGATTTGGGCTCTGTCGGCTCGGCTTCACCGCACACAGAGCATACGCCGTCCGTGAATCTGTGTCCAAGAGCGTCCTTTATTTCAGCCTTGTAGCTATAGCCGCAGCCCGAGGTAAGGCAGGTGTAAAGAGTGTAGCCCTTCTCGGTGCAGGTAGCCGCAAAGGTCGTACCCGTGTCGAAATTTCCGTGGTCGCAGCCCCGATTGCTCTCACCCGAGGGAGTGGTTATTCCGTCGGGGATTTCCTCGCCGAAAAGAAGGAATGCAAGCTCGGGATAGTCTACGAAAACGTTACGCGTACCCGTGATAGACTCAACGGAGTCGTTGCGTCCAAGTTCCCAGGTATCAACAGGGTCCTCTTCAATCCACTCAAGCATAACGTCAACGCTTTCCATTACTCCGCCGCTTCCCCAGGCTGTGCTGCCGGTGTTGCCCCAGCGGACGTAAACGTAGAGGAAAATGCGCGCGACGTCACCGCGAAGGTCATAGGCGCCGCCCGACTCGCTGTTGGGGTGGTAATAGCCCGCGCTCTCGCCGTATGCCGTGTTGCCGCGAGAGGAGTTCTCGGAGGTGGAGGTGGGACGAAGCATCATAATGTCGTTTTCGTCATTTCCGCCAAGGCCCTTGCTGTTGGGCCAGGTATGCTCACGGTTCCAGGAGCCGTCCCAGGAGGGACCTATCTGCTTGCCCGAGTAGAACGAGGAAATCTTACCTCCTCCGCCCTGGCAGTCGGTGTATTTGTATAGAGACTTTGTAGCGTTATAGCTCGTAACGTAGGAATGATTATCCACCATCAAATCCTTGAGAGCCGAGTACAGCGCGCTGCGAGGCGCATCGGACTTGCCCGTACCGCCCGAGTAGGAGGAAAGCACGTCGTAGGAAACGTTATCCTCGTAGAACTCCTCAGCATTCGGGGATAAAAAGGTCGCTACCTCTCCGCGCGTACCCCAGTTGTATATGTACTTACCGTCGTACTGATATGAAACCTCAGCCGCAGCCGCACTAATGCAGGCGGACGGAATGAAGGTAAGACAGGTCGCAAGCACCAAAAGCAGTGCCAGAATACGCTTCTTCATATTGTTCATAATAAGCTCCTTTTTAAGATACTTGAAATTAACGTACCTATATAGTTTACCTTATATTGGAAATAAAATCAATAGATTTTGAAAAATATGTCCAAAGAGGTCGAATTTCAGGCTAGGTTTTATTTCCGATTTTCATTTTCAGTAAATCTTTAAATATCCTCGCTTGGGAAGCGGTTGAAGGCTACACACTTGCTCCGCGGTTTCTTTCCAGCATACGAAGATACTCCGAAAGCTCGTCCTCGGGCAGCTTGCCGTCGGTTATACGTGATGCTTCGCCCTCGTCTATCTCCTTGAAATTGCGCTCGTGCCTAAAGCTTAAGAAGGAGAAGCTACAGCTCTGCCACTCGCCCCTTCCCTTCAGGTATTCAACGAAAAATTCAGACCTCTCATCATAGGCAAACAAAAAGCCCAAATCCAAATCTAAATAATATCTTAATCCGTTCATATCCTTACCTTCTCCTTTGTCAAACCGTATTTATAACTTAATGCATTTTAGATTTTGTGTATTACAAATATATAACTTTTCTGCCCGAAACGCGACATATTGCAATGTATAGTTTACATTTTCTGCTTTTTCCGCAGTTATGCAACAGATTTATACGAGCGCCAAAATTGTAAAATCCGTATTAAGCAAACCACAATTTGTGTCAGCATAAGTTCGGTGGACAAACAGCAAAAGCCAAAGGCATTAAAGCCACGGCTACCTCTCATATATAGAGACTTTAAGCAAGTGCCACAGTGGTATGTAGCACCTCTCCGAGCTTTTCTGTCCCACCTAACCATTATATCCCATAAACCAACTTTTGTCAATCCGAGAAGTCGCTTTTATATCCGGCTTTCTTATGCTCTAATCTTTGCGCCGCTTCATAATGTGGCAAGTTTTGGCGCGCAACAGCCGTCCTCTTGTCTACCCTTTCCCGATTTATTCTTGTTTTTAGTAACATTATTTTGCCAAAATTCAAAATAGGTCTTGATTTTTCCTGTAAAAAGTGTAAAATATATATGTCAGATAAAAAACAAGGAGAAAAGTAATGGCACTTGTAACAACAAAGGAAATGTTCAAGAAGGCTTACGAGGGCGGCTACGCTATCGGCGCTTTCAACATTAACAATATGGAGATTATCCAGGCGATAACCGAGGCTGCCGCAGAGGAGCAGTCCCCCGTTATCCTTCAGGTTTCCGCAGGAGCGAGAAAGTACGCAAAGCACGCGTATCTTATGGCGCTTGCAAAGGCTGCTGTTGAGGACAGCGGAATTGACCTTGCGCTTCACCTTGACCACGGCGCAGATTTCGATATTTGTAAGTCCTGCATCGACGGCGGATTCACCTCCGTTATGATTGACGGCTCTCACCACTCCTTCGAAGACAATATCGCCCTCACCAAAAAGGTTGTTGAGTACGCTCACGCCCGCGGCGTTGTAGTTGAGGGTGAGCTTGGAGTTCTCGCAGGCGTTGAGGACGACGTTGTAGCTGAGCATTCCTCCTACACCAAGCCCGAGGAGGTTGAGGAGTTCGTCACTCGCACAGGCGTTGACTCTCTCGCTATTTCCATCGGTACCTCCCACGGCGCATATAAGTTCACAGCAAAGCAATGCACGAGAAACGAGCACGGAGTTCTTGTTCCTCCGCCCCTCAGATTTGATATTCTCGAGGAGGTTGGTAAAAGACTTCCCGGCTTCCCCATCGTTCTTCACGGCGCTTCCAGCGTAGCTCACGAGTGCGTCTCCGAAATTAACGCTCTCGGCGGTAAGCTTCCCGACGCGGTAGGTATTCCCGAGGAGCAGCTCAGACGCGCAGCAAAGATGGCGGTTTGCAAGATTAATATCGACTCCGACATAAGACCTGCTATGACTGCAGGCATTCGCCGCGTATTTGCCGAGAAGCCCGAGGCGTTCGACCCCAGAGAGTATCTCAAGGTCGCAAGAGCCGAGGTCAAGAAGATGGTCAGCCACAAGATAGTCAACGTTCTTGGCTCTAAGGGCACCCTTTGATTAAAAGGTAAAAATTTCAAAGTGTATAAAAATAGGACGGGGAGCTTAATTGCTCTCCGTCTTTTTACTATCGGTAGGTAATGCACTCTGAAGGGTAATGAACTTTGGGAAATTCACGAGCTACACCTGCGAGTACTTCCCGTTTGGTTTTCGGGCTTTATGATTACTTACGTATTTTATGAGCAGCACTCAAGGCGAGGGCTGCTCTTTTGCTTGGTTCGGATTAACAGGTGATACACGCGCGCCACGGCTATAATAAAGCTCGCTAATATTATTTATTTGGGTGTTCAATCTCTTTAAAGTGCCTCTTAAAAAGCGAGTTTTTGAAATGTTTAGTTTACAAAACACCGTGTTTTTCAGAAGCTTTCGTAGTAAACTACGTCGGAGATTGGTCGGGTTTTGTAATGCAAATCCAAGGGCTTTGACTCCTCATTCGGGTAGCCGAGGACGAGGAGAGCCAGAGGCTCGAGCCCGTCGGGAATATTAAAGCTTTTCCGTATAGCCGCGGGATTAAAGTGCATAACCCAGCAGGCGCCGACGCCTATATTGTGAGCCTCGAGCATCATATGAGTAGCCACAATAGCGGCATCCACGGGCGACGACAGTGCGCCGTCGTAGGGTCTTTGCCAGCCCTCCTCTGCGTTATGGCATACGAGCATGGCAGTCGGCGCGTCAAAATGGCACCTCGTACAGCTCTTAAGCTTCTTCATTGACTCGTCCGTATTCAAGACGAGTATTCTCTGGGGCTGACAGTTGCACCCCGTAGGTGCTTTATGCCCTGCCTCAAGGATTTTGTCAACAGCCTCCTTCGGAAGATGCTCCGACTTGAAGCTCCTCACGGAATACCTCTCGGCAATCAATTTTTCAAATTCCATCTTTACCTCTTTACTTATTGCTTTTCTCTTTGAATAAAAAGCATTCTCTTTCGTGGGAATAAATGACGCCTATCGCCTGCAGGTAGGAGTAGATAATCACCGAGCCGACGAAGGTCATTCCCCTACTCTCCAGATCCCCCGACAAAGCGTCCGAAAGCTCACTTTTTGTTTTGCCAACCTCGTAAAAGGTTCTTCCCTCGGTGAAGCCCAAAAGGTAGTTATAAAAAGAGCCGAACTCCTCTGCTATCTTTAGAAAAACCTTGGTGTTTTTGATAGCCGCGGCAATCTTCCGTCTGTTTCTTATTATCCCCTTATTGCTCATAAGTCGGTCTATACGCTCGCAGTCAAAGTCCTTAACCCTTAGGGGGTCGAAGCCCTCAAAAGCCTCCTTGAAGCTCGCCCTTTTGTTAAGCACGCACTCCCAAGAAAGCCCTGCCTGGAAGGACTCAAGTATCAGCATCTCGTATAAATAGCCGTCGTCAAAATTCGGCACGCACCACTCCCTGTCGTGGTATTCGACGTAAAGTGGGTTCTTCATATTACAAAAGGCGCATCTTCTCTTCCCGTCCACCCCGTGAGCCTCCGTGTCTCTATTCATAATTTTCGTCAGGCTTCTGTCCGTCATGGGGGCGCCAGAGGCACTCGGACAGCCTCATTTCTTTAAAGGTTGCCTTAAACGAGGAGTCCTCAGGACTGCAGGCATAGAATCCAAAGCTTACCCTGCCGCCGCCCTGCCACATATGACATACGCGCATCTGCTTAAAGGTCACACCGTCCTCGGAACATTCAATAAGGTAATCGTCCTCTCTGCGGCTTAGTCTGTACCACATTGAGCGCACCTCCGAGGATATCTCCGTGGTCGCCCAGTCGGAATATCCGTTATTGGTTACGACACTGCCCAAATGCTGAAAGCTCCCGTTTTCGTACTCGACAGATGCTTTAAGCCAATTTTCGGAGTCAAGATACATAACTATACCGCACTGGTCAAATCTGCTTTTACTCTCAAACTCCGTCCTCACTGTAAAGGAAAAGTATTTCTCTTCGGATTCCGTCTGAAAAAGCGGAGCGTTATCGTTTCTGAAATGATAATAAGTCCTCTGCCAAAGGTCGGTGTGGGGCTCCGTTATTATCTCAATTTTATCGCAGGACACGGAATATTCCTTTGGTTGGCGTGTCCACTTGAAATTCTTTAAATCAAGCTCTGTCATATTTTTCCTTCCGTTATATCTTATATATCTTACGCGTGAGGAGAAGGCTTATTTTTTGTTTTTCTCCTTAGCTCTCTTGTCCTGAATAATCTGCATATGCTCCGCGGTTACAAGCTCCACTCCGTTCTCCTTCGCCCAGGAAACGCAGCCCTTAAGCACTACGGATAAGAACGCGCGGTACACCGAGTATAGTCATTAAAGCATCGTCGGTAAACTTAACCTTATCGTCTACGCGGTCCGCAGCATAGCGCACCGACTCCAAGGACGCCTGCCTGACCTGAAGAAGCTCGGCTCTCATTTCAGTTTTTCTGTGGAACCAGAAATTCTTGGAGTCGCGGTAGCCGTAGTCTACGGGCAGAGATGGGAAATCCTTCGCTCTGACACCGTTAATTATGGCATCGGCATACTTCTTCTTCATAAGTATCTTATCTACTCTCAAGTTCTGTATATAGTTTTTAAGCCGCAAGAGTTTTAGCTTTTGCAAGCATTATTTCTCTCTCCTTACGTACACCACCCGACACTCGTCAATGCAAAAGCAACCCAACACGCCATTGCTCCAGCTACCCGTATCCAGGTGAATTTTATAGTAGCTCCCAAGGGAGTCAGAGGCTGCATCGGGGCTTCTCTTATAGCCCAAAACCGAGGGGCGTCCGCATATACAATTTGTCTCTGTATGACCGAAAAAAACGCACACGGGGCTCCTATGCACCGTCTCCTTGTTCTTAAACTTGCGGTCATAAATCAACCGACTCAAAGAAGCTCTCGAGGGGTGCATCAGGGTGCCGTCAGGATTTATGGGTATGCCCGCATGCACGCAGATAAAGCCATCGCCCTCAATATACGGCGGAAGTGAGTCAAGCCAATCCACAAGCTCCCAGTCAAGAAGCTCGCCGTCCGTCGGGAAGTAGGCTCTCAGCTTCAGTAAAACCTCGTCAAAATCCTCGGGAGAGTCCGCAAGCAGCGAATGGTAATAGTCAAGAAACGCGCACTCGTGGTTTCCCAAAATGCAATGTATATTCTCGCGCTCAAAGACGTACCTCAAAAGCCTCACCGAGGAGTCGCCCTTATCAATAATATCTCCGCAAACGTACATTTCGTCAGCCTCGGAAAAGCCGATTTTCTCCAAAAGCGCGACGAAAAGCTCGTATTCGCCGTGTAAATCCGAAACGCAGTATCGCATACCTCACCTCCCGAGCGCAGTCCCGTGACGAAAGGCTTTCAAAACCCCCGTCCGCTACCTTTTATAATAATTATCTATCATAATTATACACCCGACCGAGAGCTTTGTCAACGAGAGACGGACAAATAGAGAATTGAAGAAGCTTTATAGAAAATTCTTGACTAAAGCACCCGTATATGCTATAATAATTTGGAGTAATATCTCAAAGGACCAATACTTCCTACTAAAGGAGAAATATATTTAATGAACGAAAACAGCTTGAAGAAGCTTTGTCGCATATTGGTTATAGTCACGGCGGCGCTTGTCGCTCTGTGCGGTATAGCTTATGCGGTCAGTGCAATTCATCTATATTCAACGGGCGGAGCTACCCCCTACGCCAAGGATAGAGTGTCAACCTATCTTCTCTACCTTCTGCCCATATCAATACTCACGGTGCTGTCGGTTATCGGCTCGGGTATTCTGTCGGTTATGACAGCGGAGGGTGAGGGCAAGGCGCGCGGCGCGGCTGACAAAAGAGATATCCTCGCGAAGCTCTACCGCCGCTACCGTATCAGCGCTATAGACTCCAGAGCTATCGGCGGCGGTGATATGGCTATCGTTACGGACCCTGAAAGCTACGGCGCTATCGCAAATGAGCGCAGGCTTCGCAAGCTTGCCCGTGGGATTTTCGCCGCGGTATGCACGGTATTTATTGCGGTTGCTCTCGTGTTTGTTCTGAACCCTGCAAGGTACGACCCCTCGGAATATAACAGCACTGTCGTCGAGCTTGTGCTGTTCGCTCTGGCACCCTGCGCAGCTATCGTGGGCGGCTACTTTATCCTCTCTCTTATACTTACGAAAAGCTTGGGCACAGAGCTTGCGCTCGTGAAGGCGCAGATAGCGTCCTCCTCCCCGAAGGAGGCTCCAATATCCAAGCCCGACGGGTCAAAAAATGGGCAAAAACTCTACACGGGTATACGGATAGCCGTTCTTGCGGTTGCCGTGGCACTTATTGTGACGGGTATCGCCGTAGGCGACGTTAAGGATATAATAGACAAGGCAATCCGTATCTGCCAGGAATGTATAGGTATCGGCTAATGAAGAAAACGTTAAAAGAAAAGCTCGCCTCGCTTATCCCGACGAAGCGACGTCTCATACAGCTTTATGCGGCGCTACTTACAAACGCGCACCTTAAGGGATATATAACCGGTGATATTACCGAAAATATGTATAAGGGCGACCTTAAGGCTATCTGCTCACCCGGTCTTAACTGCTACTCCTGCCCAGGAGCTGTCGGCGCCTGTCCTCTCGGCTCCCTGCAGAACTCTCTTGCAGGCTCGGGAAGGTCCGTACCCTACTACATATTCGGTATACTTCTCCTTTACGGCATCATACTCGGCAGGTGGATATGCGGCTTCCTTTGCCCCTTCGGACTTGTCCAGGACCTGCTCCACAAGATTAAAACCCCGAAGCTTAAAAAGAGCAAGCTGACGAAGGCACTCTCCTATTTAAAGTACGTGATACTCGTGCTTTTCGTTTTCATAATTCCTCTATTCTATATGCTGAAGGACGTTACCCTTCCTTCATTCTGTAAGTATATTTGCCCTGCGGGAACTCTTGGCGGCGCTATCGGAATGCTGCTCAACCCCGTCAACCACGGAATGTTAGAGTCCCTCGGTCCCCTCTTCACCTGGAAATTTGCGCTTATGTGCAGCTTTATCGTCGGTGCTGTCTTCATTTACAGAATATTCTGCCGCTTTATCTGTCCTCTCGGCGCAATATACGGTCTTTTCAACCGATTCTCTATTCTGGGAATAAAGCTTGAGAAGAAGAAATGTATCGACTGCGGACTCTGCATATCCAAGTGTAAAATGGATATTTCCCACGTCGGCGACCACGAGTGCATTATGTGCGGCGAGTGTATCCCCGTATGTCCCACCAAGGCTATCAGCTGGTCGGGCTCGAAAATTATTCTGCCCGAAAACGAGATTGAGAGCGTAAAGTCGGACGAAGCACTTACCGAACACGAGCGCGAAAAGAAGCTTTCCGAGGTTACAAGACGTCGCGAGCGCCGCGTTAAGATACTGAAAATTACCGCCTCCGTCCTTATGGTTGCGACCCTTGCGACAGCTCTTATATACTACAACTTCTTCGGTAAGAACGAGGCTGTCGAGGAGCCCCCGATATCCGAGGATACTCCCACCTTCAACCCGAGAACCAACGGCAAGGTTACCGTAGTAAACTTCTGGTACACCGACTGCCAGGGCTGCAAGGCGGAGCTGCCCCACTTCGATAAGATTGCGAAGGAATATAGCGGCAGGGTTGACGTGGTTGCTATCCACGCCGATGACTTCAAGCTGGCAAACGGCGCGGCTCTGGAGTGGGTTAACGAGTACTACTCCGACTACGATATTCTCTTCCTGAAGGACGGCGCAGGCGACGCCTTCTATAATAAGCTTCTCGGCAGCGGCGGATATCCTATGACACTTGTTGTGGCGGATAACGGCGTTATAGTTGAGCGAGTTGAGGGAGAGATGACCGAGGCGGAGCTTCGCGACGCCGTGGAAAGAGCTCTTGCCAATACTGTACCTCCCGTCCTCGGTGAAGGCGCGTATGAAAACTTTGTAATCTTCGATTTTGAGCTTGAGTATCTTAAGCTCCCCGAGGGTGAGGAATAATTTGTTTTTTAACTGCTACCTGCAGCCGCAGGTAGCAGTATTTTTTGATTTGAGCTTTTCAAATAGTAACGGTTTTTTTTGATTTGAGCTTCGCAAAGAGTAACAGCTTTTAATTTGAGCTTTGCAAAGAGTAGCGGCTTTTGATTTAAGCTGTGTAAAGAACAAACAAAAACCCGTAATATGTAAACAAAACTGCTCATCTTGAAGGACTTAGCCTCTCGATGAGCAGTTTTCTTATTGGTTTATGGTTTTAGTTTTTGGTGATTACAACGGTTGCAATTCTGTCCGCGTTAAAGGAATATTTAACGGGAGTTGTGGGGTCGTTATCATCGTCCGTCTCACTGTATCCGTCGGGGATAAAGTTCAGCTGAACCTTATACTCTGCGTCGGTTACCTCAAGCTGCTGGGTGGTCTCGCCGTTTGCGTCGGTTGCGTTGCTAAAGGGGATACAGCTCTCGGTGCAAGCCTGGAGAGCAACTCCCACAACGGGTGCGCCAAACTGGTCAATAACCTTTACTGTGTAGGTGATATATTCCTTCTTCTCCTCGGTCTCTACCGTGAAGGAGGCAACCTTGTTCTGTCCGAAGGGCTTCATCATATCGGTGGGATTTACGGTATAGCCCGCGCCGCCCGATATCATTACGGTATAGCTGCCCTCTATAAGGGATAATACAAGCTCGCCGTCGGCATTCGTCTTTGCACCTGCGCCGTTTACGGGCTTGCTGGCGCTGTCAAGCACAAGCACGAGAACACCCTCAACAGCCTCGCCGTTCTGGTCCTTGACTGTAACCTTATACTCTACCTTGCTGTCCTGCTCTCCGCTGCCGCCGTCGGTGTTATCTCCACCTTCGTTGCCGCCGTTTCCGCCTTCGTTTCCACCGTTCTCGCCGCCATTCTCGCTTCCGCCGTTCTCATTTCCGCCCTCACCGTCATCGCCGCAGGAGGTCATAACCAGCAGGGAGGATGCAAGAAGTGTCAGCGCCATAAGTATCGCTAATATTTTCTTCATTTTGTTTATTTCCTTTCCGACTTTAAAAATCACTCGGATAATTTGTATTTGATAATGAGTTTCTCGCCCTCGCCGACAGAGAGTGTAAGCTCGTTGACGCCTGCCTCAAAGAATATAGTAACCTTGCCGTTCTCGGCTCTGTAGGTATCCTCGCCGAAAACGATTTCCGAATCAGCGGGCAGACCCGTGAACACAACCGATTCTCCGGCCGCCGCGGTGTAGGTAAGCTTTACCGTCTCGCCCGCGGACATAAGAAGCTCTCCCGCCTCGCCTATAATTATGGGGCTGGTGCCTATACCGCCTACGGAGACAGTCTCTATTGTGCAGCAGGCGAAGAGCCAAGCCACGTCACAAGCCTCCTCAAGTTCGGAGAAGAGATAATTCATAGCTCCCTCGTTCCACCAGCCGAGATGCTCGCCCGTGTTCTGTATAATGTACTTAAGTCCGTCATCAAGGGGATAAAGTCCCGTCTTTGTATCCGAGGCTGCGATATACGCGTTCATTGCAATACCGTAATGCTCCTTCTTTACGAAGGCTCCGTCCTCGTAGAAGTATCTGCAAAACTGACCCGACTCGTTTATATTCTTGAATGCCGCAATGTAGGGAGAGTCCACGGTTATTTTTACGTAGACAATAGGTCCGCTTGCGTTATTAAGGTGATAGTAGCCGTCCTCACCCTTAACCACAGTAAGCGCAGGGTTCGTAATATCAAGGTCGCTCGTCACAACGTCAATATTATCGAAGCCTATCTTCTGGGGTGTGGGAGCTTTACTCGGGGTATAGTCTATCCATTCCATCTCCTGGGGCGTGTATTCAAGCACCTTATCGGTTTTCGCTATATGAATATACGCCTCGGTGGCACCCTCTCCCTTGACACCGATAAGGTACGGGGTCGCCTCCATAGTGTCGGACTCGAGGTTCATTTTCCTTATTTCAAGATAAATTTTGCCGTCCTGCTTCGGTGCGTTATTCTCCTCAAAGATATAGTGAGGAGAGCCGTAGTAGCCGATATCGAGAAGGCTATCGCCCACGCTGGAGTAAAGCTCGTACTCGCCGCGCTCCTTGGCGGTGAAGATAAAGTAAGTCATTCCCTCGGGATTAAGCTTCACAAGGTAGTGACCTGCCGTGACACCCTTCATTCCGTCCTCGTACTCCGAGTCGGCGGGAGCATCGTAGAAGTTTATAACGGTCTCGGTGCTGTCAGCGTCTATTTTAAGCGCGCTTTCATTGTAGGTGTAGCTGAGAGTACCGACGGTAATAAGCTCCAGAGTATAGTCGCCGCGCTCCGCATCGAAGACAGCGACACCGTTGCCGTCAACGCGCTTTATTGCAACCTGCGCGCCGTCCTTCATAAGCTTTACGACCACGTCCGCGCAACCTGTTCCGTCAGGCTTCAAAAGCTTTACCGTATAGGTTTTCTTCGTGCTTCCTTCGTTACCCGTGTTTGCGCCGCCGCCATCGCCGCCATTTTCACTACCGCCGTTTTCGTTTCCGCCCTCACCGTCATCACCGCAGGAGGTCATAAGAAAGGCGGAGGAAATAAGAAGCGAAAGGGCTAGCAGTATAGCCGATATCTTTTTCATTTTCTTATCCTTTCGGGTTGGGCGAGAGGAAAGTCTCCCTCGCCTAAATTATTGTCGGCGGAACTCCCTCCCTTAATGTCGCCGAGAGGTGCGTTCCGCCATATCGGAGAGCCGAAACGGGCGCCCCGTGTTAAATTAAACTAAAATTATTCTTCAAAATTTCTGGGAGTGGGAATATTCTTTTCGCCGAAGTACTCGTATCTGTAACACAGCTTCTTCCAAGAGCCAAGCTCGTAGTCCTCACCGGGAGTCTCTATTCTGAAGGTGTACTTATCCATCAATCTCTGAAGTATTTCCGCAAGCTCACGGGTAACGGGAACGCAGCCGTCGGTTACGTAATCAAGCTTTCCCGCCTCGCCGTCATCTATAAGATGCTCGGATATAATCTCCCGTACTCTGTCGGTGTAGTCAACACCCGAAACCGTAACTCCGTCCTCGTTTCTCGTGAAGTTGAAGCCGCCATTTTCAAGAACGAACATAAGGTTTTGTCCCGTACCGAATACACCCATATCCATCCAGAAATCAGCGTAAAGCATACCGCCGAGGGAGCCGTCCGTCAGCACCTCGTAGTATCGGTCTGTTTCAGGGTCATAGGCTACCTTAATGCCGCCGTCAATAAGCTCGTAGGAAAGCGAGCCGCTTACCTCAAGGGCACAGCTCGGGCAGGTGCCCTTGCCGGTGCCGGTCTCGGGATTGGAGCTGACGATATTCTCAAGTTTCACGCCGCAGGTGGGGCATCTGTAATCGTTCGGGTCATAGGTGTATGCTGTGTCGGAGGCTCTGCCGAAGCGGTAGTAATTGCCGTTCTCGTCCTCATAGCCGTCCTCTCCTACCCAGCGCACGTTGAAATACACCTGGCCGACCTGAGTGGGATCGTACAGTGCTATGTTGATGTAATAGCTCTTTCCTGCTTCGAGATATGCCAAAACGTAGCAGTTATCATAATCCGTTGCATGGCGCTCCGTGTTTTGGTAGAAGAGATACTGAGAGCCGTCCTCAAGGAATATCCAAGCGTCGGTCTCGTAATCGCTCTTGGATACTATGAGATAAACGCCCGAAACGGAGGGAACGAACTTTCCGCGCAAGCCTCTGGGCATTATCAGTCTGTCATAGCTGAACTTGTTGGGGAAGCTGTCCTTGTCGTCTGCCGCGTTCTCGATAACGTCGTATGCCGAGAAGTTCGCAAGTCCCTTGATGGGGTCCTCAAGCTGCACCTTACCGGGGCCGTAAGCATCGTAATACTCGCACATCGTAAGCACGTCCTGCTCTGCGGTCGAGCCGTAGAACATATTACCGATACCAAGCTCCTCGGCCACTCTGATAAGGCAGTCGTAAAGCTCTCTGGTTACAGGGCAGTAGCCGGGCATAGCGGAGTTGGACGCGTAGTTACAGTACTTGATAACGATATCATAGATATCGACGCCGTTAAGCAATATCTCTTTATTAGTAACGAGGTTCTGAATAGAATCTCTGTCAAAGTTAGTCTCGCCAAGGAGATTTACGAGAAGCAAGGGTCCGTTCTCGTCGCCTACGTGGTAGTAGCCGTCCTTTGCGTTATATACGATAGTTACGTAGTTCTCGTAGGTTACGCCGTTATCGGAGAGGTCGCTTGCCGCATATTTCGGAATATAGGTTCTCCTGTCGATTTGGTCCTCGGATACTATTCTGTAATTCTTAAGGTAAACCGTATCCTCGCCGAAGTCGGTGGACTCGTCCTTGATGTAAGCGAACACTACCTCGTAGGTACCGTCCTTGTCGGCTACGTAGGGGTAGACGGTGGTCCAGCCCTCGTCGGAGCTGTCACCCGAGATAGCAAGGATGTCCTTGCCGTCAACTATAACGTAGAGATAGTCGCAGTCTCGCTCGGTGGAGGCGTAGTAGTCGATAGCCAACGCCTCGCCTTTGCGAAGCTCCACGTAGGAGTAAATCATAGCGTAGGACTGAACCTTGCCCGAGTTGGATGCATAGATGCAATCGTAGCCGTCCTTGTTACCTATAAGGAAGGGCCATACAAGCTCTGCAACACCGGGCTGGGTTTCGGGAGCGTAGGTTGCACCGATTTTATCGTTCTCGTCGTCGGTCGCCTCGTTTTTGCCGTTGAGAATAGCCTCAATCTCAGAGCTTTCGGGCATTTCAACGTCGGGGTATTCCGTAGGAATAAGCTCCTCGATAAAGGTGAGAAGCTGCTGCTTGTAATTATCGCTCGTGAAGTGAGCGAACGCCGCAGGAAAGGCTCTCTGGTCGGTTACGGCACCCGTCTGTATTGCGCATATAGTTCCGTATCTGTCGATAAATACGGATGTGGGATAACCCGTTATGCTGAAGGCTGTAAGGAACGCCGTGTCATCGTAGAATACTACGGGGAAGGTAAGTCCGAAGTCCTCTCTGAACGCGATAACGTCAGCGAGAGTATCTCTCTGTGAGGAGGGACAGATTGCTATAATCTCAACCTCGTCCTTATAAGCTGCATCGCTGTCCTCGGAGTGAGGGGTGCTGTAAGCAGACTCCATATGGGGGAACTCCATACGGCAGGGGTTGCAGTTTGAGTACCAGAAGTTAAGCATTACCATCTTCTTCTCTTTGAGAATTTCAGAGAGAGTAAGCACGTTGCCGTCAATATCGGTAAGAGTGAAATCGCGCATAACGTCGCCAACCTTGTAGTTAACTCCGTTAAGGTTCTTATCGGGAATGACGGAGGGAGTAAGTACTATATCGGTATTGGTAATAACGGGATAATGGTCACCAACGGTATAGCCCTGGGGAATACCGATAAGCTTAATTACGTAATTATCCGACGCCACAGCCGAAAAGCTAGCCTTACCCTCGGCGTCAAACGTACCCGCCGTAACGGTTACGTAAGCAGAATCCACAAGCTCCTCAATCATATAAACGACGCCGTTAAAGGGCTTGCCGCCTATATCCTTGAGGGTAATATTATAGGTTTCGTTCTTTGGGGTGTTGTCGCCGCCGGTGTTGCCGCCCTCGTTACCGGTATTGCCGCCGGTGTTGCCACCCTCGTTACCGGTGTTGCCGCCGGTGTTGTCGCCTTCGCCTCCGGTGTTGCCACCATCGCCTCCGGTGTTATCTCCGCCGTTTTCGCTGCCGCCCTCGTCACCGTCGTTGCAGGCGGTAAGAACAGAAAGGACAGAGAGCATCATAGCAAAAACGAGAAGCATTGCGAGAATTCTCTTTTTCATTTTCTTTCTCCTTGATTTAAGTATCTGAACTAAACAGATGCACGCGAAAATACGAAAATTTTACGCGCGAATATAATAGTCTTTATCTATTTTAGCATAAAACAAGTGAAATTGCAATACCCAAAAGTCGAATTTACAATTGTTATGACTTGTTAACGGTTTGGAAACAAAATGAATTATCCGACGGCAAAAATTGCATTTTGGAACCTTTACGGAAAACCAAAGTCAAAGACAGCTTCCCCTCCCCACTAATTCTCTCTGCGGCATGACTTTTGAAAACCCGGGAGTTTTTACTCATTTTTTACAAAGCCATTCTTTTTATAATGTAATGTTTAATTTACATTTATATGTGTTTTTGACTATATTTATTTACATTTTGTGCATTTTTCCATTATTTAAGCTGAGTAATCTTTGTCGAGCGCGGCGACACACTTTCGTTAAAATTGTCGGTTATATTTCGCTCCGTCGCGGCTCCGTTTGACCATTTTCGACGGGTTCCCCGGGCTGAATTTCTCCTTTTTCGGCATACTTTGCCTTTCTTTTCACCCCGCGGTCTCTAACATTTTAGATTTCGCACGCTACGGGTGTAATTGTAAACATTTATCAAATTAAGAATTTTTCTTTAAAATAATATTGCAATTTATACTTTATTATGGTAAAATAAAATCTGCGTGTTTGACATACACGTCATGCGCGAGAGAAAAAAGAGAAAGGCAAAATGCAATGGCAAAGAAAACGAAATGGATAAAGGTGTCAGCCGTCATAATGGTGTCGGTGATGCTTATATCCTACATCTTCTCCCTCGGTCCCTCGGCGAGTGACACTGTAAATCTCGGCGAAACACCGTTTCTCAACCTTTACGAAGGTAAGCTTGAAACGAACAGGGACTCCTACTTCGCAGGCTCGGCAGTTACTAAGCTTCCAAGCACTGTAAGCTCAACCGATTACGTTTCGGTTATTATTTCAATGGAGAACGAGTCGCTCTTCGACGTTTACTCAAAAAGTGACGCCGCTGTCAGCTTCTCCGACTTCCTCTCTACTTCCAAGGCAAAGGCAGCCAGGGGCTCTATCCGCACCTCTGCCGAAGAGCTTATCGGAAAGCTCGACGCCCTCGGCGTAGAGTACACCCTCGGCGATTACTACGACACCCTTATTTCGGGCTTCGAGATTGTAATTACCGGTGAATACTACGATGATGTATACTCCGCGCTTTCCGCCGACGCTGAGGTTATCCTCGGTGACGTATACGAGAAGTGCAGCACAGAGCTTGTGGAGAATACCGTCAACGTACACGACACGGGTATCTTCAACAGCAAACAGTTTATGGAAATGTACGGCATCGACGGCTCGGGTATGGTTATAGCCGTTCTCGATACGGGTCTTGACTACACCCACACCGCATTTTCCCCCGACAACTTCTCAAGCTCGAAGCTCGGCCTTACGTACGAGCAGGTTGAGGCGGTTATCGGCGATACTGCGGCATCGGAGCTTTACGCAGGACTTTCCGCAGGTGACGTTTACTTAAACGAGAAGGTTCCCTTTTCCTTCGACTACGCGGACACCGACCCCGACGTATTCCCCATTCAGTCCGACCACGGTACTCACGTTTCGGGTATTATCGTAGGTAACAACGACGTTATCACGGGTGTTGCGCCCAACGCGCAGCTTGTGTCAATGAAGATTTTCTCCGACACACAGACCACCGCCCGTACCTCCTGGATACTCGGCGCCCTTGAGGACTGCGTTGTCCTTGGCGTTGACGTCATTAACCTCTCTATCGGTACGAGCTGCGGCTTTGCTCACGAGACGGAGAAGGAAATGGTAGGTAACGTTTACCAGAAAATCCGCGACGCAGGCATCAGCCTTATAGTTGCGGCATCCAACAGCTACTCCTCCACCTACGGCTCGGAGAAGAACGGTAACCTCGGTCTTACCTCCAACCCCGATAACGGCACAGTCGGCTCTCCCTCCACCTACGCGGGCGCGCTCTCTATTGCTTCTATCAGCGGTACTAAGACTCCCTACCTTCTCTATAACGATAAGATAGTTTACTTCACCGAGTCCTCCGACCGCTTCTCCGAGGAGAAGAACTTCGTTGACGAGCTTCTCCCTGAGGGTCAGAAGGAGCTTTCCATTGAGTTCATTAAAATCCCCGGAGTCGGAAGAACCTCCGACTATACGGGACTTGACGTTACGGGTAAGATAGTTCTCGTAAAGCGTGGCTCCAACACCTTCGAGGAGAAGGTTAACGTGGCAGAAAAGCAGGGAGCCGCCGGTATAATCATCTACAACAACGTCTCGGGTGAGATAAAGATGAACGTCGGCAGCACCAACATTCCCGCCTGCTCCATAAGACAGGACGCCGGTGAGGAGCTTGCCAAGGCAGGCAGTGGCACGATTATGATTAAGAGAAGCCAGGTTTCAGGTCCCTTTATGTCCGACTTCTCCTCTTGGGGTCCCAACCCCGACCTTGAGATAAAGCCCGAGCTTACGGCTCACGGCGGCTCTATTCTCTCCTCGGTTCCCGGTGAGGATTACGACCGCATTTCCGGTACCTCTATGGCAACCCCCAACGTATCGGGACTTACAGCTCTCGTCCGTCAGTACGTAGTCGAGAACTTCCCCGATATAGCCGACAACCCCGTAAAGGTTACGGCGTTTGTAAACCAGCTTCTTATGTCCACAGCGGACATAGTATATAATACCAACGGTCTCCCCTATTCCGTAAGAAAGCAGGGAGCAGGACTTGCCAATCTCTATAACTCTGCAGCAACTGACGCTTATATAATCACCTACGACAAAAACGGTGAGGAGATGGATAAATCCAAGATCGAGCTTGGTGACGATCCCTCAAAGCTTGGCGTATACGAGCTTAAGTTCTCCATTAAGAACTTCGGCACGACGAAGAACTCCTACAACGTCTCCGCCTACGTAATGACGGAGGGTGTCAGCGAGACGAAAACCAACGACGGTAAAACCACCGTCACCGAGCAAGGCTATATCCTTGACGGCGCAACCGTCACCGTAAGCGCAATCTCGGGCGGAACACTTAACAATAACACCGTCACGGTAGCGGCAGGCGCCGTTGCCGACGTAACCGTTAAGATTACCCTTGGTGAAAAGGACAGACAGTACCTTGACTCCTCCTTTGCAAACGGTATGTACGTAGAGGGCTTCGTGGTCCTCGACGCTGAGGGCGATAACAAGGTTGACCTCTCGGTTCCCTACCTCGGCTTCTACGGTGATTGGACACAGGCTCCCCTCTTCGACCTTGATTACTTCGATACCAACAGGGACGAGCTTGACGATTCTATCGACCTTCTCGACAAGACCCTTCCCGACGCCTACGCAACACGTCCCATAGGCGGCACCGAGCTTGACTATATGATGTACCTCGGCTCCTACTTCTTCGAGCAGGACCCCCGTGCTACCGCTATTGCGGCAGACAGAAAGTACATCTCCCTCTCAAATCAGACCGACACGGTTAACTCCCTCCGCTTCGTCTGGGGCGGACTTCTCCGTAACGCGGCGAAGATTGAGATAACCATTACCGACGACGCAACGGGCGAGGTAGTCTACTCACGCACAAACCACGATATCCGTAAATCTTACGGCGACGGCGGCGCAATTCGCCCGGCAAATATCGAGATTGAGTTCAGCGCAATTGAAAACAACCTGAAAAACAACACCACCTACACCGTAACTCTCCAAGGCTACCTTGATTACGGTGACGGCGGCAAGGACACGAACCTTAAGAACACCTTCACCTTCCCTCTCTACATAGACTTTGAGGCTCCCGCGCTTACGGGTGTCGAGTTCTATACCGAGTACGACAGGTCCACCAAGACCAACCGCCTCTATGCGAAAATGGCAGTGTACGATAACCACTACGCTATGTGTATGCAAATAGGTACGGCAACGGTTGACCCCTCTGTCGGAGAGATGGAATACAGCCCCAAAATCGGTATGTTCGACAGATATATGACCCCCGTATATTCCGAGGCGAACTCCACCACCTACGTGGTATACGAGCTTACCGACTACATTGATGAAATCAAGGCTGCAAATCACAAGAACACCTTCACCGTAGTCTGCTACGACTACGCCCTCAACCAGTCGGTTTACGAGGTGGGACTTCCCGACGACTTCACCGACGTATACTTTGAGGACGCAACCTATTCTAACGGCAATATCGACATCGGCACCATTACCCTCAGCCCCAACGAGGTATTCAATCTCACTCCCGTGGTATATCCCGGCACCGAGTGGGGCGAGCTGGTTGAGTACGAGGTAATGAGAGGCGGCGAGAAGATAGTTAAGGTTGTGAACAACCAGCTGGTTGCTCTCGACTCGGGCACCGCGAGAATAAAGGTTAAGGAAGCCAACGGAAGTACGGCGCTTTGTATGCTGGAAATCAAGGTTCTCGCCAAGGGCGACAAGGGCTGGCAGCCCTTCGACAAGCCTGCGGTTCAGGACTTCAAGCTTACGGGCTACAAAGTTGAGAAGGCATTCTATTTCCTTAATACCGACGAGCGCGATATCGGTATTACGGGCGATACCAAAAACTTCACGGGTCAAGGCTCGACCTACTCCCTTGAAATGTATCCCTCGGAGTCAATAACGCTTCTCACGGAGCTGCACTCCTACTTCCCCGAGGATACGAAAATAGAGTTTAAAGCAAGCAACAAAAACGCTACCGTAGACGAAAACGGCACCGTTGTAATAAGCAAAAACGCGAAATCCTCAACAGCCATTAACGTCAAGGTGGTTATGGACGGCAAGGACGTTCAGCGCGCCACCGTCAGAATTACCATTAAAGACCCCTATGCAACAATGGGTCCCATTCTCTCGGGCTATTACGGCACGGGCGGCGTGGTTGACCTGCGCGACTCCAAGCTGGCAATCAACGAGATTGGTCAGTACGCATTCTCAAATTACGACTACATTCCCAAGGGCGAGGGCGATATTATCTCCGAGGAGGAGCCCGACCTCGTTAAGCCCTGGTACCTGGGCGAGGATACTATAACCGAGGTCTGGATTCCCGACGGAGTCACGAGGATAGGTATGTACGCCTTCGCGGGACTTACCTCTCTTCACACGGTTCACATTCCCGACTCGGTTGTCACCATTGACGTCGGAGCGTTCTACAACTGTACCTCCCTCGTTAACGTTGACGGAATAGAGAACGTCAAGTTCTTCAACCAATACGCCTTCCTTAATACCGCCCTTGCAGGCACCATAAGCCTTGACGAGACGGTAGCTATAGGCGACGGAGCCTTCGCACAGATTCCCTATCTTGCAACCAAGTACGACAGAGCGACCACCTCTCTCGTGCCTATCACTCCCTCTGTGGCAGAGCTTGAGAAGGTTATCCTTTCCGACAAGGCTCAGTCCATCGGTGCCTACGCCTTCAGAGGCTGCGAGAAGCTCTCCGAGATAATCCTCTCCGAGGAGAAAATCAAGCTCGGTCAGCTTGCTTTTACGGGTTGCGAAGCTCTCAAGTCAATCAAGATTAACACGGCGGTTATCCCCGCAGGCGCATTCGAGGGCTGTAAGTCCCTTGAGAGCGTGGAAATAGGTCCCGACGTTCAGTCTATCGGTGAGCAGGCGTTCACAGGCACGAAGGTTTCCTCCTTCACAGTCCACAAGGACAACGCTTCCTACAAGGCTGTTGCGGGTGCGCCTTATCTTCTCAGCGGAGACGGCAAAACTCTTATGCTCGTAGCTCCCGCCCTGCCTCACACCGTAAGCGGCGAGGGTAAAAATAAGGTAATCACCTCAAAGCTTGAGCTTGACTCCTCCATAGTCGCAATTGCCGACGCAGCACTCTCGGGTAACAGAATAATCTCCGAGCTTGTAGCTCCCGGAGTAACTAAGGTAGGCGCGTACGCGCTCTCCGATTGCTCCAATCTCTCTAAGGTTACCCTCGGCGAGCTTACCGAGATGGGCAAATACGCCTTCTTCGCATCGGCTATTACCGAGCTTCCCGACATATCGGCTCTCAGCTACATCAGCGATTACGCGTTCTCCAACTCCAAGCTTGAAAGCGTAGTTATCCCCACGGGCACAACCGTCGGCGAAGGCGCGTTCTCAATGTGCTTAAGCCTTGAGAGCGTTAAGATCGGCGACAGCGTAACTCTCGGCTACGGCGCGTTTATGCTTGGCAGAGCCAGCTTCGATATCGTGGAGGGCGAAAACGAGGGCAACGACCTTAACCCCATTATCCCTTACACCTACAAATACACCTCTCCTATGAGAGTTCTTGAAATAGGCAAAAACGTTGTAATCGGTGACAGCGCGTTTATGGGCGCGGCTGAGCTTGAGAGTATCACCCTCGGTGAGGGCGCTATAATCGAAAGAATGGCGTTCTACAACTGCTCCGAGCTTAAGTATATCGACCTTTCCAAGGTTCTCGCTATCGGTGACGACGCCTTCAGCGGCGACGTGCTGTACGTTATGGACGCAAACGGCGATGCTATGGTAAACAAGGAGCAGACCGATTACCGCTACAGCTACCACGCACCCGCGCTTATGACAATTGACCTGTCCTCACTCTCCGTCGTACAGATTGGAGACGACGAGTACATTTACGCTCTCGGAGGCGGTGCCTTCGCATACTGCCAGAAGCTTACAAGCGTTAAGCTCGGTGAGGGCGTAACGGCTATTCCCGACAGAGCCTTCCTCGCTTGCATATCTCTCTCCGATATTAACCTTGATAAGGTCGAGAGTGTCGGCGAATACGCCTTCGAGAGAGCAGCCTTCACCTCTCTTAACCTTCCCAAGGCAGAGAGCATCGGCAAATACGCCTTCGTTTACAGCGAGCTTCTCGAGTCCGTAACCCTCTCCCCCGAGCTTTCCGTGGAGATTGGCGAGGGCGCATTCGCTTACGCACCCAAGCTTACTGCCGTTAACAACCTGGGCTCTGCCGTATCCGTCGGCGATTACAGCTTCGCTTACACAGCTCTTACCTCGGCTGATCTTACCGGCGCGCGCAGCATCGGCGAGGGAGCGTTTATGAAGTACGAGGACGGCATCGTTGACTTTGAGGTTGCTCTCGGCGACGAGCTTGTGGAGCTTGGTGACAATCCCTTCGCATTCTGCAGACTTAAGCCCTTCTATGATACTGTGGATAACTTCTTCCAGGGTGTCAATATGGGCGCAAGCACGGTTTACACCTTCGATATTTCCGAGGACGTGCTTGTCATTGACGGCAGCCTCTATAAGAGAGTGCCTCTCGGACTTGAGCTTATCTCCTATGCAGGCGACTCCGAGACTGCAATAGTCGCAGACGGCACCGTCAGAATTTCCGCCCTTGCCTTCGCAGGCTCGGACGTAATCAAGGTATCCCTTCCCTACACTCTCAATTCCATAGGACACAAGGCGTTCTACGGATGCGATAGCCTCTCGGTTGTGACCTTCGCAAGCTACGAGGCGCCTACCCTTGAGGAGGAGTACGACGAGATGTACTTCTACACCTACGAGAATTTCCCCTCCAAGGGTGACTACGTAATTCCTCTCACCGACGGCTCAGAGCTTATATTCCAGGGCCTCGGCATTGTGGATTACCTTATGTACTACGCACACTTCTACCCCTCTACCGTATACTACGGAGCGAACTTTGTCGATTATATCGGCAGAGTTGAGGATAAGCTGACTATGGTCCGCCCCACCAACGGCGTGGGCTATGAGTCCTTCATCTACTCCCAGTACTTCGACACAGTTCTTGAAGGCGCGGCAGCAGCCGACGATATTACCTTGGAGGCTATTGAGGCTATCAATAAGCTGCCCGAGAAGGTATCTCTTGCCGACAAGGCTCTCGTAGAGGAGGCAAGAGCTGCTTATGACAGAATTGCAACCATTCTTCAGCAGTCACTTGTAAGCGAGTATTCGAAGCTCTTAAGCGCAGAGAAGCGTATTAAGGACCTTGAATATCTCGAGTCCGAGAACGAGACACCCAGTGTGCCCGAGACTCCCGACGAGCCCGACGCACCCGTGACTCCCGAGGAGCCAGACGAGCCCGAAGAGGAGCCCGACTCTCCCGTTCTCATTATCGTGATTTGCGCAGTCTCTCTGCTGGTTGTCGGCGGAGGCGTGACGTTTGGAGTTATCTACTTCAGAAAGAAAAAATCCGCAGAAGCAAAGGCGGATGAGGATTTGGAGTAAACGACAATGAAAAAGATTTTTAAAAGACTTATCGTGGCGGCGCTTGCCGTCGCCGCGATATCCTGCCTTGCCTCCTGCTCTCATTGGAACACCCCATACGAGAACTACGGCAAGGACGGATATAACGTAAGCGTCAGATTTGACGCGGGCGACGGTCAGTTCGCTAACGTCAACGACGTTTATATCGTCGATATGTTCAAATACGAGGACTTCGAGCAGAACGGCGACGGTCACTATGAAATTCCCCTCGTAGCGCCCAACGACTTCGAGGTACGCGGCAAGAATGCCCTCGGCGTATCCAGAACCGACTATTTCTTCGCAGGCTGGTACACGGGCCGCGAGCTTCGCTTCGACGGTGCGGGAAATATGCTTGACGACTTCGGCAACGTAACCGAGGACCCCGAGGCACAGGGCTACGTTTACAGCGGCAGGTGGGACTTCGATACCGACGTGCTTGTGGTTGACCCTGCGAAAAACCCCACGGCAGAGACCGAGTATCTTACACTCTACGCCGCCTGGATACCCTACTACAAATTTGAAGCCTACGTTGAGGGCGAAAGCACACCGTACAGCACGGCGACGGGTCTTACCCTCCCTCTCCCTGCCTGGAAGAACGGCAAGATGTCTATGAACACCTTCCCGAAGCGCGATGGCTACACCTTCGACGGCGCATACAGCGACCCTGCCTGCACGGTTCCATATACACAGACTATTGAAGGCGCCGTAGACTACGCTACGGGCACCAGCCTTACCCCCACGGTAAAAATCTATACCAAGTGGCGCGAGGGCGAGTGGTTCAAGGTTGAGGAGCCCGAGCATTTCATAAACAACGTCTCCGTAAGCGGCAACTACGAGCTATACTGCGATATAGACTACACGGGCAAAACCTGGCCGAAGGCGTTTACGAACAACACCTTTACAGGCTCAATAATCGGTAACGGCCACAAGATTACGGGCATTACCGTTAACCAGACCGACGCAAGAGATACAAAGGGCGGTATTTTCCAGGTTATCGGCAGCTCGGCTACCATAACCGACCTCACCTTTGAGAACGTCACCTACAATCTGACTGCGGGAAGCAGATTCCCGGGCGCAAGCTTCGGAACCTTCGCCTCCGAGATTGAGGACGGCGCGGCTCTGTCGGGTATCACCTTCTCGGGTACTCTCAATATCGGTAACAAGAGAGGCTTTACCTCTAAATCCGATACCCAGATAGGTCTTATCACCGCCCAGGGCAATCACTCCGCTATCAGCGGAAGCGTAAGCTGTACCTTTAAAAAGGGCGATGCTGACCCCACCCCCGCCGAGGACATTCCCGGCTTCCTTAACGAGGACGGTACGGTCAACGCGGCAGTTCTCTTAGAACTGAACCAAAACAGTTAATTTTTTATCCACAAGGAGGAATATATAATGAAAAACAGACTGATAGCAATGCTCCTTTGCATTGTTATGCTCTCAATGAGCCTTATGACACTTGTGTCCTGCGGCGACGATGACGAGGGCGGCAATGACAACGGAGGCGGAGGCAACGGCGGCGGCAATACAGCACCCGATGCATTCGTTATTATGACCGAATCTCTTGACGGTCTTTTCAACCCCTTCTACTCCACCACCGCTAACGATGCTACCATCGTTGCTATGACTCAGATAGGTATGCTTACCACAGGTCTTGAGCCCGAGCGCGACGAGAATGGCAACGTTGTCAAGGACAAGGACGGCAACATCGTCTACAACGTTATCCCTGCCTACGGTGACAGCGAGGCTGTCGTTGTAAAGGATTACAAGGAGGAGCGCAACTCCGAGGACGACACCACCACCTACACCTTCATTATCAAGAACGGTATTAAGTTCTCCGACGGTCACGCACTTACTATTGAGGACGTTCTCTTCAATATCTACGTTTACCTTGACCCCGTTTACACAGGCTCGTCCACTATGTACTCCACAGACATCAAGGGACTTGCAAACTACCGTACCCAGACCTACTCGAGCATCGAGGGTGCTGACAGCAAGCTTTCAGAGGATGCGGCTAACCGCGCCTTTGACCGTATCGACGAGATAATCAGACTTTACGAGGAGGCTAACCAGAGCCTCTCTGCCGACAGCTACGATGCAGGTCTTGACGATATGCTCGCTATTATTGACGATTTCGATATCTCCGACGGCTATATGGATGCTACGGGCATCTACGACGTGGATGCTGCAAAGGAGCAGCTTATCAAGGACTACCAGCTTGCCCTTGAGAAGTTCGAGGCAGAGCTTGGCAGAGACTTCGAGAGCTACAAGGACGCCTACACCGAGGAGCCCTACAAGTCCTCTCCCGTTGAGTTCGACGATATCGTATCCTTTATGTACGCCGAGGGCTTCGTAAGCGTTAAATACGTTGAAGGTCCCGACGGTAAGCCTCTTAAGAACAAGTTCGAAAAGGTAACTCTTGAGTACAACACCAACAAAGTTGTAGACAAGAA
This sequence comes from Clostridia bacterium, assembly GCA_017481225.1. Lineage (GTDB taxonomy): Bacteria > Bacillota > Clostridia > Oscillospirales > CAG-272 > UBA1740. Next base: position 7,218 of record JAFUPM010000090.1, on the reverse strand, counting down.
GTCTGCCGTTGAGTACGTATACAACGCGAAGGTAAGGTCCTCTCTTCACGAGATTCTCCTTTATTGGGGTACTGCAAACGAGCTTCACACCGAGTTCAGCGCAAAGGCTATGGAGGTTATCCTCGAGAGCAAGAAGACAGATGACGGTCTCTACATTCCCAACATCGAGGGTATCAAGTCTCTCGGTCACGAGGCTGACGGTCCTGCAACCGTTACCATCGGCAACAACACCTACACCGTTGCAAAGAGCCATAACGCAGACGGCACTCCCACAAACGCGGGCGAGTACGACGTTCTTGAGATAACCATTAACGGCGTTGACCCCAAGGCTATCTGGAACTTCGCATTCGCAGTTGCTCCTCAGCACTACTACGCACCTAACCAGACTGTAGATATCGCAAACAATAAGTTCGGAGTAGTATTCGGCTCTCACGACTTTATGAAGAACGAAATCCAGTCTACAAGAAACATTAAAATTCCCGTTGGCGCAGGCGCATACAAGGCGACCAACGCTCAGAACAGCGATAACCCCGGCACAGGTGAGTTCTTCACCAACAACGTCGTTTACTTCAAGGCGAACAACAGCTTCCTTCTCGGAGCACCCAAGATTGAGAAGGTTCGTTACCAGGTAGTAAGCGCGTCCAACGCGGTTGACGCCCTTCAGGCAGGAACCGTTCACTACATCTCTCCCCAGTTCACAAACGACAACATCACAGCTCTTAACAACCTCTCCTCTGCAGGTATCAAGACTCTTTCCTCCGACCAGCTCGGTTACGGTTATATCGGTATCAACGCAGGCTTAGTTCCCGATATCAATATCCGTAAGGCAATTATGTGCGCTATGAACACGAGCCTTGCTCTCTCCTACTATCAGACAGGTACTGCAGACCCCATCTACTGGCCTATGTCCACGGTAAGCTGGGCTTATCCCAAGAACCCCGACGGCTCCTTCAACAAGGACAACGGCGCGGAGTATCCTGCTCTCGTATTCTCGAGAGAGGAGGCTATTGAGTCTGTTAAGCATTATATGAGCATATCCGGAAAGTCCGCAGGCGATAAGGACCTTAAGATTACCTTCACTATCGCAGGCGCGAACCTCACCGACCACCCCACCTACGCAGTATTCCAGCTTGCGGCTGATATACTCAACGAGTGCGGCTGGGATATCGAGGTCGTTTCGGATACTCAGGCTCTCACCAAGCTTTCTACCGGTTCTCTTAAGGTATGGGCTGCAGCCTGGGGCTCTACTGTTGACCCCGACCTTTACCAGGTTTACCACAAGAACTCCACCGCAACGAGCGTTCTTGCGTGGGGCTACAAGCAGATTCTCGCTAACCCCGGCTACTACACCGAGGAAACTGCGATACTCAACCAGCTCTCCAACCTTATTGATGACGCGCGCGAGACCACAGACCGCGAAACACGTACCGAGCTTTACAAGCAGTGTATGGAGCTTATCCTTGACCTTGCAGTAGAGCTTCCCGTATATCAGCGTGACGTTCTCTACGCGTACAACTCAAACGTTATAGACTCCTCTACCCTTCCCACAACCATCAATCCCTACACCTCCCCCATTGACAAAATCTGGGAGATTGACTTCGCGAAGTAATATCGGAGTGTAGACACAATGCTAAAATATATTTTGAAACGACTGGCGCTGTCGGTATTTATACTTCTCGGCGTATCGTTCATCATATACTTTCTTATCAGATGTATGCCCGTCAGCTACATTGACCAGAAGATTGCTGCCATAAACCAGGGCGGCGCAACCGTCTCCGACGAAATGGTCAACAGCATGAAGGAGGCATACGGACTTGCCGACGGAGACGACTTCTTCGGCATACTCAAGGGCTACGGCAGATGGCTTGGCGGCCTTGTCAAGATAAGCGAGGAGACAGGTCTCCCCACTCTTGATTTCGGTATCAGCTTCAAGTATGCTATACCCGTCACTGAAAAGATTACGGAAACTATGGGCGTATCCTTTGCGGTTGCGCTCATAGCAACCATCTTTGAGTTTATGATAGCGATACCCCTCGGTATCACAGCGGCAACGCATCAGTATTCGGCGAGAGACTACGTTGTAACCATTCTGGTTATGATAGGTATCTCCCTGCCCACATTCTTCTTCGGACAAATACTTAAAAACGTATTCGCCATGCAGCTCGGATGGTTCCCACCCTCGGGACTTATCGACGCAACGAAGGACCTTTCAGGCTTCGCGCTGATACTTGACTATCTGAAGCACCTGTTCATACCTATACTCACAGTCGTCATACTCAGCATAGGCGGCAGAATGAGAATGACCAGAACCAATATGCTGGAGGTTATGAGCTCCGACTATATCCGTACCGCAAGAGCTAAGGGACTTAAGGAGAGCAAGGTTGTGTATAAGCACGCCTTCCGTAACACCCTTATCCCTCTCGTAACCTCTCTTGCGGGACTGCTTCCCACCCTGTTCTCGGGTGCGATTATCACAGAGCAGGTCTTTGACCTTCCCGGTATCGGTAATATCGCTCTGTCCGCAATGATGGAGGCGGATATTCCCTTCATTATGGGATACAATATGTTCCTTGCATTCCTCAGCGTTATAGGCGTTCTTCTTGCGGACCTTATGTACGCTGTGGTTGACCCCAGAGTTAAGCTTAAGTAAAGGAGGAGACTGTAATGGAAAACGAAAAAATCACATCAGAGCTTGATGAAATAAAGACAGCAGCCCCCTCCGAAATATCAGAGCCTCTAAAGGTAGCCGACCCTACCGAAGCAGCAGCCGAGGCAATTGCTGAGCCCACCGAGGCAATAGCTGAGCCTACCGAGGCAGCAAGCGAGCCCACCGAGGCAGCAGCCGAAGCGGACGAGCCCCACGACAAGAACGTAAAGCTTATGTCCCCCGGGCTTATGGTGCTTCGCCGCTTCTTCCGTTCCAAGCTCAGTATTATCGGACTTGTAACTATAGTTGCGCTCTTCCTTTTCTGCTGGCTTGGTCCGCTGTTCTATACTCAGTGGGACGCATCGGTTGCGGACTATTCGGGTAAGGTTGAGTATTCCTACAAGGATATCACCGTCACCCGTCCCGACGGCACCGAGTATTCCTTCGTCCAGGTTACCGAAACGGGCAAGGACTTAAACAACCTTGCCGAGCCCAGCGCATCTCACCCCCTCGGCACAGATAAAAACGGTTATGACGTTCTGGCTCGCCTTATGTACGGCGGCAGAATATCCCTCGTTATCAGCTTCCTTGCCGTGTTTATTATCACCGTATTCGGTGTAGTATTCGGCGGTATCGCAGGCTACTTCGGCGGTATTATTGATAACGTCATAATGAGAATATGCGACGTGCTTATGTGTCTGCCCGGCTTCCCCATACTGCTTATAGTCGGTACTCTTATTGAGTCCTGGGGAATTGACCTGCAGTACAGAATTTACTACCTTATGGGCTTCCTTACGCTTATTTCCTGGTCGGGTACCGCACGCCTTGTGCGCGGTCAGATACTCTCTCTGCGTGAGCAGGAGTATATGGTTGCGGCTGAGGCTATGGGCTACTCCACGGGACGTAAGATATTCAAGCACCTTGTCCCCAACGTTATGCCCCAGCTTATAGTATCTATGACTATGAGCCTTGGCTCTATGATACTCTACGAGGCGTCCCTTTCCTACCTTGGACTCGGCGCGCCCGAGAAGTACGCCGCTTGGGGTACTATGATTAACGCGGCAACAGACTCCAACATTCTGAAGAACTTCTTCAACATCTGGGGTCCTCCCGGTCTGTGCATAGTTCTTGCGGTGCTTGCCTTCAACTTCGTAGGCGACGGTCTGCGCGATGCGCTTGACCCCAAGATGAGGAGGTAAGAAATGAAGCTTCCGGCATTTATTAATAATTTAATAGGTAAGAAAGAAGGAGAGAAAAGCTCCCACTACCTGTCGGGCAAGGAGGTTCGACAGATAGCAAAGGAGAACTCCAAGGTTATGTTCGCCCTCGAGAAGCGCAAGCATCGCAAGGCTGACGAGAGCGAGTTCGTAACCGAGATGAAGGACCCTGCTAATATTCTCGAAATAGAGAACCTCAACACCTACTTCTTCACCGACCAGGGTGTAGTAAAGGCGGTAAACGGTGTGTCCTTCAACGTTCCTCAAAGCTCCGTTGTGGGCATCGTCGGTGAGTCGGGCTGCGGTAAGTCCGTCACGAGTATGTCTATAATGCAGCTGCTCCAGGGACCCCAGGGTCAGATTGTCTCTGGTAATATCCGCTTTAAGTCCTTGGACTTCAAGCGCGACGGGGCAGGCGAGCTTATTCCTATCTACGAGCTTGACGAGGCAGGCGAGGTAATCTACGCTCCCGTCAAGAACAAAAAGGGCGAGGATAAGCTTGATAAGGACGGCAGGGTCGTAATGGCTCCCGTTCAGAAAACCAACGAGTCGGGCAACCCCCTCTACGAAATGGAGGAGAAGGTGTTCGATATCGCCAATATGCCCATCAACGAAATTCACCGCATCAGAGGCAGACAGATCTCTATGATCTTCCAGGAGCCTATGACCTCGCTGAACCCCGTTTTCACCATAGGAAACCAGCTTGACGAGGTTACCTTCATACACAACCCCGGCGCCACCAAGGAGTCCGCAAAGGCTCGCTCCATTGAGATGCTTGAGCTTGTGGGCATCGCGGCGCCAGAGCGCGTGTATAACTCCTACCCCCACGAGCTGTCGGGCGGTATGCGTCAGAGAGTTATGATTTCTATGGCTCTCGCCTGCGACCCGAGGCTTATTATTGCCGACGAGCCTACGACGGCTCTGGACGTTACTATCCAGGCGCAGATACTCGACCTTCTGCGCGAGCTTAAGGACAGAATAAACGGCTCAATTCTCCTTATTACCCACGACCTCGGTATTATTGCCGAGATGGCTGACTACGTGGTAGTTATGTATGCGGGCAGAGTTATTGAGCAGGGTACGGTTTCGGAGATATTCCACAACCCCGCCCACCCCTACACTATGGGTCTGCAGAAATCCAAGCCCACAATGGACTCGGACAGCGACACGCTCTTCAACATTCCCGGCAACGTGCCAAACCCCGTCAATATGCCGAACCACTGCTTCTTCAAGGAGCGTTGCTCCAAGTGTATCGGCAAATGCTCGGGCGATTATCCCGGTATGATGAAGATTTCCGACACTCATTACGTTGCGTGCCATCTTTACGGAGAGGAGGGCTAAAATATGAATTCTGACAACTTAGATTTACAAAACGGCATAAATTCCGCAGAAGCAGAAGCTTCAAAGCCTGAGCCCAAGCCCTTACTTATCGTAAACAATCTTCGCAAAACCTTCCCCATAAAGAAGGACCTTATAGGAAGAGTAACCCAGGAGCTTGTCGCCGTTGATAACGTTTCCTTCGTGCTTAACGAGGGCGAAACACTCGGCATAGTTGGTGAGTCGGGCTGCGGCAAAACCACCCTCGGCAGAACCATACTTAAGCTCCACCCCTCAAACGGCGGCGAGATTATCTTCGACGGCAAGGATATTACCAACTACTCGAAATCCGAGATGCGCCATATCCGCACCGATATGCAGATAATCTTCCAGGACCCCTACTCCTCCCTTCCCCCGAGAAGCACCGTCGGTGATATCCTCTCCGAGCCTGTTCTCGTACATAACATCGTACCCAAGTCCGAGGTAAGAGAGTACGTTCTCGAGCTTATGGACAAGTGCGGTCTGCGCGACTACTACTTCGAGCGTTATCCCCACGAGTTCTCAGGCGGTCAGAGACAGAGAATATGCATAGCCCGCGCCCTTTCGGTAAACCCGAAGCTGGTTATTTGCGACGAGCCCGTATCGGCTCTCGACGTGTCTATACAGGCGCAGATTATTAACCTTCTCAAGGAGCTGCAGCGTTCTCTCGGTCTCACCTATCTCTTCATCTCCCACGACCTGTCCGTAGTTAAGTTTATCTCGGATAAAATAGGAGTTATGTACCTTGGCGCAATGATGGAGTTCGGACGCAAGGAGGACATCTTCTCAAATCCCCTTCACCCCTACACCAAGGCGCTCTTCTCCGCTATTCCCAATCCTAACCCCGACAAGAAGATGAACAGAATAGTCCTTAAGGGCGATATTCCCTCCCCTGCAAATCCCCCTTCGGGCTGCCGCTTCCACACCCGTTGCCCCTACGCGACGGAGCGCTGTAAAACAGACGTACCCGTTTACCGCGAGTACGAGGACGGTCACTTTGCTGCCTGCCACCTCTTAGAGGAGCAGTTCGGCATCGAGCCCGAGGCGAAGGCAGACACGCCCGTCGAGGCGTAAACCAAGGGACAAACAAACCAAGCCCGAGGCAAAGCCGGACGCGCCAACCAAGGCGCAACCCACGGGACAAACAAATCAAGCCCGAAGAAAAACCGGACGCATCAAGCAAGCCGCAACCCACGGAACAAACAAATCAAGCCCGAAGCAAATCCGGACGCGTCAAGCAAGGCGTAACCCACGGGACAAGCAAATCAAGCCCGAGGCGAAGGCAGACGCGCCCAGTGAGGCGAACACATCGGGAAAAACAAAAACAAACTCACCCCACGGCACCGTGGGGTGAGACGAAAGGCAAAAAATGAACAATAAGAAGAAAAAGAAGCAAAAAACCGTATATATCGACGACGGCAGAACCATCGCGGATATGTCGGGAGTCAGCCGCCCTTCCCTTTTCGGTTCGGCGGAAGGCAGGTCTCAGGGTGCGCCTAAGAGCGCGCCGAGAGTCAAAGGTATGACTAAATTTGAGACCTATAAAAACGCAGTCAAAATGATGATAATTCCTATGCTTGTGACAATAGGTATCATTACCCTTGCGTATCTTCTTATGTATCTTATGCTCCATTAGCGTGATACTCCAAGAGGAGTATTCACGCTAAACTATGATTGCCCTTACGGGCAAGTTATGAGTTATAAAATGCTTACGCATTGTTATGATTGGCTTCGCCAAGTTAGAGATTAGATGGGCAATCATATCATAACGCTTGCGTAGCAAGCTCATAACGGCGAGCAATGCGAGCCTCATAACTCTAAACTAAAGACCAACAGAAAAGAGATAACATTTCGGCTACGATTTGTTATCTCTTTCTGCTTGTAAGGGGTTCCCCGAAGCGAAGTATGAGCTTTGGGGGTTCTCGTATAGGGGTTCCCCGAAGCGAAGTATGAGCTTTGGGGGTTCTCGTAATACGGGCTTGGGCGGGTTTTACATAT
>JAFUPM010000089.1 GCA_017481225.1 Clostridia bacterium | reverse complement strand
GAAGCTGTCGGTTACGACGAACGCCTTCTTTGCGCCTCTTACGGTTTTCAGCTCATCGAGAGCAACGGGGAGGCAACCCTTCTTAATATAAACCTTCTCGGGTGTTCTGAACCAAAGCATATTTTCTCTCCTCTCGGCTACTGTTTTAATGTTAAGAAGGTGCTTAACACCTACGTTCTCGGACACGCTGTTACCGCCCCAGGAGCCGCATCCGAGTGTAAGCGAGGGAGCAAGCTTGAAGTTGTAAAGGTCACCGATACCGCCCTGTGCGGAGGGTGTGTTAACGAGAATACGGCAGGTTCTCATTCTGCTTTCATAAGCGGCGAGCTTTTCCTTTTCGGTAATCTCGTTGATGTAAAGAGAGGAGGTGTGACCGAAGCCGCCGTCCTCAACGAGTCTGTCTGCCTTGTCAAGAGCCTCTGCAAAAGTTTTTGCCTTATACATAGCAAGCACGGGGGAGAGCTTCTCGTGAGCAAATTCCTCGGAAAGCTCTACGCTCTCAACCTCACCGATAAGAATTTTTGTGCCGGCAGGAACACGTACTCCTGCAAGCTCGGCAATCTTCGCGGCCCTCTGACCGACAATCTTCGCGTTAAGTGCGCCGTTTATAATAATTGTCTTGCGAACCTTTTCGGTTTCGAGAGGATTTAAGAAGTAGCATCCGCGTGCCGCAAATTCAGTCTTTACAGCATCGTATACAGACTCAAGAACGATAACCGACTGCTCCGATGCGCAAATCATACCGTTATCAAAGGTCTTTGAGTGAATGATAGAGTTAACCGCAAGAAGAATATCTGCCGTTTCATCTATAATTGCAGGAGTGTTACCTGCGCCAACACCGAGGGCGGGCTTGCCCGAGGAGTAAGCAGCCTTAACCATTCCGGGACCGCCCGTTGCAAGTATGATGTCGGCTTCCTTCATAAGGGTATTGGTCATATCAAGAGAAGGTACGTCAATCCAATCGATGATACCCTCGGGCGCACCCGCCTCTACCGCTGCTTCAAGGACGAGCTCTGCGGCTGCAATGGTGGCATTCTTTGCTCTGGGGTGAGGGCTGATAATAATGGCGTTACGGGTCTTAAGTGCGAGCAAGCACTTGAATATTGCGGTGGATGTAGGGTTGGTCGTAGGTATAACGGCTGCAACAACTCCGATAGGCTCAGCAATTTTTCTTATGCCGTACGCCTTGTCCTCCTCAATCACGCCACAGGTCTTGGTTTCCTTGTAAGCGTTGTAGATATATTCGGCAGCGTAGTGGTTCTTTATTACCTTGTCCTCTACGATGCCCATTCCGGTTTCCTCGACCGCCAGCTTTGCAAGAGATATTCTTGCCTTGTCAGCAGCAGACGCCGCTGCCAAAAAGATTTTGTCAACCTGCTCCTGCGTATAGGTTGCGAAAACCTTCTGCGCGGCTCTCACACGCGCAATCGCACCGTGCAGTGCTTCCACACTGTCAACGATCTCGTAAGTTTTGGTTTCCATTTTATATGTCCTCCTAAAATTATTTACTGATTTGATTATTAAGATATGCAAGGGATAACGCTAAATTCTCTTGCTTGAGCAGCACTCCGCTTGGTACCTTTAATATAATTGGGGCAAAATTCCATATAGCTTTAATACCGCTGTCTACAAGCTTGTCGCAAACCTCCTGCGCCGAGCCCACGCCTACGGTTATAATTCCAAGCTTAACGTCGTGCGTCCGACAGTAAGCTTTGATATCCTTTATGGGAAGTATTTCCTTTGCGCCCTTTTTTAACGTTGTTTCGTTGCAGTCGAAGCCTGCAATGATTTTAACACCGAAATTCTCGAAGCCGTCGTAATCGAGAAGCGCTCTTCCGAGCTTTCCTGCTCCTACCAGGACCGCGCACGTCAGCCGCTCATACCCGAGATGGCTTTCAATGTCAGTGATTAATTTATCGGTTTCATAACCAACCTTGGGCTTTCCCGCGCTGCTGACGGTTGCAAGGTCCTTACGAACCTGAACGTCTCCAAGGGATAACGCCCTTGCAATAGCTGTTGCCGATATTGTGCGGCGTATTTCGGGTAAGCTTCTTAAATACTCGAGATACCGCGGAAGCCGTCCCAGCGTTGCCTTGGGGATAGAATATCCGTTCATTTGCCACCTCCTTTTTAGACCGTTAATATTTTAACACAAGCTTAATTCGTTGGGAATAATTAAAATGTTATATCGGTATTATGCCTATCGATATAGCTATAATCGATAAATACCTTATCAATAAAAACAAGCAGTTTCATCAATTTGACGAAACTGCTTGCGCATAATATTTAATTGTATAAGACGGGGTGGGGGAGAAAGTGGGCACGGTGTCATAACGGTTACCTCTCTCGTATTCATCACGGCATATTATACCATACTTCGAGGATTTTTTCAATAATCAAACCGTAATTTCTTTCTAAAATAAACCGTAATTTCATTCTAAAATAAACTGCAATTTCTTTCTAAAATAAATGCGCCATATTTATGAATAAACCTCCAAAGCAAACAAAAAGGAAGGGTAGCCTGCTCCCGAAGCGACCCTTCCGCAGCCCTTGACTTGCGGTTTTACTTAACGAATTTCCTTCTCGCATTGCAAAGCGCTGTAATGAAATCCTTATCAAGCTTTGTCAGCTTATATCCCTTGTGGTAGATAAGGACGTCTCTGTATACCTTTTTATTACCCTCGCACACGCGCTGGACAAGATTGTACCTGTCGAGTATTTGCTGTGATGCGGGAGATACCCACATAAACGTTTTCCGGTTTTCCGAGAGCAGATCGAACTGACTTGCCCGTTCAAAGACGAATATTCTTTGGTCCACCTTGTCGGGAAGCTCCTCGCGGAATACCTTCGACATAGAAAGCGTGGGAACGTAAGGATCCGCGTGCGCAATTTCAATATAATCGGAAAGATCCTCATAGGTAATAGTCTCCTTCGAGGCGAGAGGATTGTCGCGGCTCATAAGAAGAACGTAGGAAAATTCTGCTACCAGCTCGTAGGAAAGCCCTTTTTCCTCAAGCATATCCTTGTAATATTTATCGTAGCTATCAGAATAGCGAATGATACCGAGCTTGTATTCGTTCTCAAGGAGCTTTTTTATGGTTTTTTTGGAATTGGTCTCCTTGTAGTATATTTCTACGGGAGCATCTCCGATGCTTTTTGAAAACTCCGCCATTGCGGCAGAAATATAGCACGCTCGAGGCACGGAGATTGAAAACTTGCGCTTTTTATGGGAGCCGTCACGGTAGGACTGCTCGAACTTGTCGATACGGTGTAGAATATCACGCGCATAATCCATAAACTCCTCGCCATCGGGAGTCAGGACCATTCCCTTCGCACTTCGCTTGAATATAGTGATTCCAAGATCGGCTTCAAGCTCCTTGATTGAACGGCTGATATTCGGTTGTGCTATCATCAGCACTTCCGCCGCTTTGTTCAGCGAGCCGAGTCTGGCAACCTCAACCGCGTATTTCATATGTAAAATATTCATATACAAGTCCTCCTCTCCTTGCATTTTTAACCAATTATACCACAAAATTTTGAATATTTCAAGGCATTTTTTATCTTCGCCCAAAGAAGCTTCCATAAGTCTTTCGTTTGATTTTGCAAATGTATGAGAAAAGCGCCGACTCAATCGCTCTTCAAAATGCTTTAATAATTCTTTCGCTTTGTTTTGTAGGTGCAGGAGCAAGAGAGCTGCCTCAAACACTCTTTTAAATGCATTTGAGACAGCCCGAGAAAGATTAAGTTGACTGTGTTCGACGGGTAACGGGTTAGCCTTAGGTTGCCGTTATGAGCTTTATAGCCTCAAGTCCTGTAATCTGTGGCAAACCGTCTCCTGACATAATAGCGCTTTACCGTATTAATCCAAGTCTTGACAGCTCAAGCTCGAGCAGCCTCGCGCTGGAGTCGCGGACCGTTGCCAGGGGGAGCCGCAGCTCTCCCGAAATAAGCCCGAGAAGCTCCATCGCGTATTTTACGGGCGCAGGATTTGTCTCAACGAACAGCGCTTTTATCAGAGGAAGCAGCTCCAGCTGTCGCCGAAGCGCAGACTTGGTGTCACCTGCGGTGAAGTCGGTGCATATCCCCTTGACCTCTCTTGGCAAAAGGTTCGATGCAACCGATATTACGCCCGCCCCTCCCAGGGCTAGCACAGGGTAAATCTGACTGTCGTTTCCTGCATAGAGGGGGAGCGTGTCGCCGAAAGCGGCAAGGGCAACCAGCCTGTCGGTGGAATCCCCCGCCTCCTTTAGTCCCACGATGCGCGGATGCTCCGAAAGCCTTGATAGCAGTCCGAAGCCCAGGTTTACACCCGTCCTCGATGGAACGTTGTAGAGTATCAATGGCAGCTCTGCCGACTCAGCAATCTCCATATAGTGCCTGAACACACCCTCCTCGGTTCCCTTGTTGTAGTAGGGAGTCACGGCAAGGGCACCGTCACAGCCTATCCGTTTTGCCATTTTCGTGTGCAATTTCGCGACACGGGTGTCGTTTGTCCCCGTTCCAAGCACTACCTTGACTCTGCCGTCTATTCTCTCGGTAGCGTAGGTATACAGCTTCTCTCTTTCACTCTCGGAGAGGGTTGCAGCCTCTCCCGTCGTACCGCCGATAATCAGCGCATCGACCCCTCCCTGTATCTGCTCCTCAATAAGCTTATCTAGGGCAGGGTAATCTATATCTCCGTTACGGAAGGGCGTGACAAGTGCCGTGCCAACACCCTTGAATATTGGGGTTTTATCAGTTTTCATATTTTTGTAGACTCTTTTCCCGTTATGTCTTGCAAACCTTGCGGTTTTGGTGTATAATATTTACCGAGCAAAAGATGGGTGAAGGTCTCCCTCGCTCCTGAAACACCTATACTTCATTTTATGATACAAGGCAGCCTGCCGTGAGAGGAAATAATGGAAAATAACCGTAAAATAATAAAAAACGAGAGAGTCGCAACCGACCTCTCTACAAAGGACTTCTATTACGAGCTACCCGAGCAGCTCATTGCGCAAAGTCCAAGCGAAGAGCGCGACGGCTGCCGTCTTATGGTGCTAAATCGCGACACGGGTGCCCTGGAACACCGAATTTTCAGAGATATTATAAACTATCTTCGCCCCGAGGATATGCTTGTCGTCAACTCCTCAAAGGTAATACCCGCCCGCCTGCTTGGCAAAACCTGCAAGACGGGAGCAGATATGGAGCTTCTCCTTTTGCGTATGCTGGAGTCGGGAGAATGGGAAACCCTTGTTCGTCCTGGAAAGCGCGCCAAGGTTGGTGCATCCTTCACCTTCGGTAATATACTCCGCGCCACGGTGACAGCTATCGTTGACGGCGGCAATCGAACGGTTAGGTTCGACTACGATACCGAAAAGTATAAGAGCATATACGAGGTCCTCGACGAAATAGGCAATATGCCTCTGCCACCCTACATAACCAAAAAGCTTGAGAAAAAGAGCGACTACCAGACGGTATATGCGAAGGAAGAGGGCTCTGCCGCCGCCCCTACCGCAGGACTTCATTTTACAGAGGAGCTTCTCGAACGTATCAGGGAGCGCGGTGTCGGTTACGGTGAGGTAACACTCCACGTTGGACTCGGCACCTTCCGCCCCGTCAAGGTGGATAATTTCGTTGAGCACGAAATGCACTCGGAGTATTTCTACATCACGGAGGAGGTAGCCTCCGAGATAAACCGCCGTCGCGCCAAAGGCGGCAGAATTATAGCCGTTGGCACCACAGCCTGCCGCGTCCTCGAAAGTGCCTCGGACAACGAGGGCAAGGTACAGCCTCTGCGCGGTGAAACGGGTATATTCATCTACCCCGGCTACAAATTCAAAGCCACCGACGCCCTGATAACCAACTTTCACCTCCCCGAAAGCACCCTCATAATGCTCGTCAGCGCCCTTGCAACCAGAGAACAAGTAATGAACGCATACAAAACAGCAGTAGAGGATAAGTATAGGTTCTTTTCCTTCGGCGACGCGATGCTGATTGTATAAATTGTGTGATACTGCGTTAAAGCATCGACTTGTCGCCCTCGACGTAGGTAACTACGCCGTCGGGCTTCGCGCTCGCTTTGCCTTGTCTCACGCAATTTCTCCTAATCAGCAAATTCGTCTTGTATAGCATCAGCTTCGGCGGCGCCATGCTGATTGTATAAATTGTGTGATACTGCGTTAAAGCTTCGACTCGGTCAAATCGCCGTAGGTAACTACGGCTTCATTTCCCTCGCTCGCTTTGCCTTGTCTTGCGAAAATTCTACTGACCAGCATCCACATCACGCGTCCCGTAAGCATCGCGGACGCGATGTTTATATGCTGAAAATTTAACATAATATGCGCGAAATTGAATGATTTTACAAAAAATGCAACATAACATGTTGACAAATCGGACATAATATGATATACTGTTATCGAAAGGAGTTGATGTTATGTCTAAAGTATCTACGAACATCAGTATTGATGCTGAAACCAAAGCAAAAGCACAGGTAATGCTTGCTGATCTTGGAATGGATCTCTCCACTGCTGTAAACATTTTTCTTCGTCAAATGCTTTATGAAGGTGGAATTCCGTTTTCTATTACCAGAGAAGTGCCTAATAAGATAACTCTTGATGCGATGAAAGAGGCGCAGGAAATGTTCCGTCATCCTGAAAAATATAAGAAATATGACAACGTGGACAGTATGATGGAGGACATTTTAGGTGAAGTATGAAATTGTTCCTTCAAATCAATTTAAGAAAGACTTGAAACTTGCACAAAAGCGCGGATATGACCTTGAAAAAATCAAGAAGGTGATTGCTACTCTTGCGAACGGCGAAACACTTGAAGCAAAATATCGTGATCATTTGCTGACCGGAGACTACGGTGGATATCGTGAGTGTCATATTCAGCCTGATTGGTTGCTCGTATATCAGATAGACGGAGATCAGTTGATTTTATTTTTGGCTCGAACAGGTACGCATAGTGACTTATTCTGAGGTTTACCGATTGGTTCGCGAAAGTCTGCCAATCGGTAAGTTCTTATATAGCATCAGCGCTGAGGATTTTATTTTTATCCAATAAACCGCCAACAGCTTAGTTGTCGCTCGACTCGGTTGGCACGGCATTTGTATGCTAACTGTGCCAAAAAGTAAATAAAAGTTTGCATTTTTCGCAAATTATCTCGATTTATTACAATTCACCATAACAAAAAAGGCTGAAGGTTTTTGACCTTCAGCCTTTAAATTTGTCCTTAGCTCTCGGAGTGAGGAATATTCTTTTTGTCGCAGTATTTTGCCGCTGCGGAATTGTCGGAGCAGATAACGCGAAGCTTGGAGCAGCCGTTGAACACGCCCCAGCCAAAGTCTACAACGGAATCGGGGATTGTTATGGTCTCCATATTGATACAGCCTCTGAATGCGGTATCGTCTATCTTGTCCACCGACTCGGGGACATCAAGAGTACGAAGGGATTCGCACTGATAGAACGCACCCTCGCCGATACAGGTTACGGAGTCGGGAATGATAATCTTCTCAAGCGAGGTGCAGTTGCAGAAGGACCACGCCTGGATTTTGGTAACCGAATCGGGAATGGAATAAGAGGTTATAGGCTGCTTCGGTGAGAAGGCGTAAATTTCCGACTTGCTCTTATTGAACAGCACGTTGTCAACCGACTTGAAGTAGCGGCTCTTGGGGTCAACGTGTATTTCCTTAAGGTTCGTGCAGTTGCGGAACAGACCCTGTCCTATAAAGTTTACGGACGCGGGAAGGAAGATAGACTCAAGGCTCTTACAGTCCTTGAAGGCGTATTTACCTATCTTCGTCAGCTTATCCTTCATATCAATGCGCTCGAGGCTGAGACAGCCGTTGAACGCCATATCGTCAATTTTCGTTACGTTCTCGGGAATATCTATTTCCTTTAATGAAACGCAGTCGGCAAAGGAGCTTTCGCCAAGCACCGTCAAATCATCAGGAAGCTTAATAGTCTTGAGAGCCTTACAGCTGTTGAATACACCGCCGTAAATTTCGGAAATACCCTCGGCGAGGGTTATCTCTGCCAGGTTTGCGCAGTTCTCGAAGGCGCGCTCGCCAAGCTCAATATCGTCGTTTTCCACCGCAAGGGTTGTGAGGCTCGTGCAGTCACGGAACGCGCTCTCGCCAACGTACTTGATATTCTTGGGTAGAACGAGCCCCAAAAGATTTTTACAGCCGCGACAAGCCTCGGTCAGCATCGACTCAACCTTGTCGCCAATTTCCAAATTCTCAAGCTTCTCACAGTTTTTGAAGGCTCCCGCACCAATAACTCTTACCTCCTCGGGTATAGAGATAACGCGGCTTCCGTCCTTGCATCTCACAAGCACGTCCTCTTCTATGGAGAGGCTGCGCATAGTCTCCACGGGCAGGCTGGCAATTAGCTTATCTATGTATCTTGCATCCTTGTCGATGGACGAGCCCTTCACGTGCTGCAAATTCTCAAGTATCATCTTAAGAGCGCTGGGAATAACCGTTCTGTCGTCAAGATATACGGGGAATATGCGCTTGTTATTTTTGTAAGCAATAATAATCTCCATACCGCAGTACTTGCTCTGCATAGATTCTTCGGAGATAAAGAGAAGGAAGGCTGAGCATTTTTCGATTTTCGTTTGCAGCTCTATTCTGAAGTCCTCGCCAATCTCCATAGTATCGTCATACCAGAACCTGAACTTCTCGCGGTCAATTCTCTTAAGTATCTCGCGAACCTTGGTAACGTCGTGGTGGGAGTAGCTGACGAATATATAGGGCTCCTCACCGTCGTAGGAATTAAGTCCTATGTCGTAATAAACGGAATCGTGGTTGTTCTCCATAATCTAGCTCTCTTTCTGTTAATTATTTTGTGAAAAGGACGGGTAGATTTTTAGGGTAAGTCAAGGTAAAGCCGTCGCAACCTGCAGCCTCAAAGCTTAAAGAATGACTGCAAGCACGAAAAGCGCCGCCAAAAGCGCAGGCACGGCAACGGTTATACCGATTTTAAGGAAATCAACGTAGCCGAACTTAAGACCGTGCTCCTTGAGTATTGAGCTCCACATAATACCTGCCAGGGCGCCGATAGGAGTAAGGCACGCGCCAAGGTTCGAGCCCGCAACGGTTGCGTAAACTGCCGCCGCATTTGCCGCAGAGCTTGAGAGAATAGCCGAATAGAACACGCTCATCGGTATATTATTGATAAGGTTAGACACAAGGAAGGAACTGACACCGTACTTCCAGACGGCGCCGCCATCGCCGAGCAGCCGATACACCTCTCCCGTGAAGCCCGTGACGTTGAACGCCTCAACGATAACGAACATAGAAAGCACGAAGGGAATAAGCTCCCAGGGCGCGCGCTTCAGGCAGGAAAGAAGCATTGAGGGTCTCTCCCGTCTTGCAAGGGAGATACAAATGCTGCATAAGAATAAACTCAAAGCGGAAATCAAGGATACAAGCCACATCTCAACTCCGACATAGGAGCCAACCGCAAGCACCAGAGTGCAGACCGCAAGGTGTACGATGCCGACCCACAGCGAAAGCTTGTCCTCAATAACCACGTCCTCGGGGGTTGCGTTTATGGGGTCGGAGAGCTTCTTTCTGAAAAGCAGGAAAAGGCAAAGGCAGGCAATAGCACCCGATGCAAGGGTAGGAAGAAGCATCACCTTGAGGTAGGAAACGAAGTCACCGCCCGCTGCCGTCACAAGGTAGATGTTAGTGGGGTTTCCGATTATCAGCGCCATACTCCAGGTGTTAGCCGCCACAAACTCTGCCGCAAGGTAGGGCAGGGGATTTATTTTCGCATTCTTCGCAAAGTAGCAAACGAAGGGAGTAAAGGAAAGTATAATAATATCGTTGGAGGTGAAAACCGTAAGAACCGATACCGTAGCATACAGTAAGAAGAAAAGCTTGAATTGGTTTTTGCCCGCCCGCTTAAGCGCAACGCTCGCAAGGAAGCGGAAAAATCCAAGCTCGTCGAGGAAGATTGAGAGCAGAGTCATCGAGATAAACAGCACCAAAATCTTCACAGGATTTATTGCAGTGTCGGCAATGAGTGCAGCACCCAGCGCACCGATATCCACGGTTGATGAGACGAGAAGCACCAAAGCACCGATAAGAGTGATTACCCAGTAGGACGATAAGCTAAGCTTACCAAGCTTAATCTTAGGGAAAAACAGCACCGCCATAATCATAGCAAGGCAGGTAAGTCCGCCTACTGAAATTGCGAATATCATAATGTTCTCCATTTTCCGCGAGAAGGAGGTCCTCTCACATTACGGTTTGTCGAAATTTGCCATTTTTAATTATAACATTCGCACGCGCGTTTGTCAATAGCCGCTTCGCGAGAAAGCGCAATACCTTTATCGAATCTTACGTAAAGCCAATCTCGAGCCAAAGGCTGACCTTGCTGCCTTGTCGATAATTCACCGCGTAAGCCAACCCAACCTTCGTGACGAAGGCTCACCGCGCAAGCACAGTCTTAGCTTTTGATAAAATCCACCTCGCAAGCTCTGGCTTAATATCCTCTGTGCCGACAGTAGCCCGGCACCGTCCGACTAAGGTGGTAAAAGGCGCGTTCACGCGACCCGTGTCGCGTTTTACAACAATTATGTACCCAGAAAGCGGAAGGTGTTCTCTCACGCAATAAAGGATAGCTTTCGTCGGATTAGCAAAAAAACGCCCCGAGCAATATAAGCTCGGGGCGTTGGTGCTTTCGAAAATTATTCCGGCTTTCCGCTATAGCTTCGGCACTCTTCTGTGGCGCAAGCCGCTATAGTTTCGGCGCTCTTCTGCGGCACAAGCCGTTTTAGCCGTTTACTTTTAGGTATTCGGAATTTGAGTATATGAAAAGCCGATATCGACTTCCCCTGCTACCTTTGCCGTGATGCAAACTATGTAGTAATTAGGGGAGGTCACAACAGTCGAGGTCTCCTCGCCGTTTATGGTTATATGCTGCCCTTCCGCCAAAACTTCCAGCTGCATATTAGCATTTGCGACTATCTCGAAGTACAGGCTCTCTCCCTCGGCAAAATCGTAGACAAGAGAGTAATCGTTAAGCTTTGAGCCCGTAAGGTAAATAGGCTCCTGCTCCGTGCCGGGATGGGAAACCGCAATCTCCTCGGTGAAGCTTTCCGTAGCCGTTACCTTTAACACAACGGCCTCTCCGTAAGCGGCGTCGAGAGTCAGCGTGCCGTCGGAATTCAGCTGGCGAACCTCTCCGCCGTATTCAACAATAAGCTTATCGCTGCCGAAGCTTACAATCTTGCCGCGAGCGTAGGGAACAAGGAGATATATAGGCTCACCTGCCTTCAGCTCGTAGCTGTTATCAAGGGGAAGAGTTGCAACGTAATCATCATAATACGGAAGCTTTTCCAGCTCGTGAATTACCATCGGGTTTTCCTCTGTCAAGGCAGGAGTGTTGTCCTCAAGGGTAATATGCAAGGTAGTCGGACCGTTCTTTTTAAATTCCGTAACATAGTAGCGGTCCCCCTCGGGAGAATAAATGGTAACGGTATAATTTCTGTGATAAGCATAGGTTACTGCATTTCCTACGCTGTTCGTGATAAATAACGAGTCGACCTCTCCACTCATCGCGAACGTAAAAACTGTAGCGTCTATACACAGCGAGCCGTCGGAATTATAAAGGAAAATACTGTATTCAATAAATTCTTCATCTCCCAAAATCTCGAACCGCGCAAGGTGGGTGGGATTATTTGGGGAAAGGGTAACCGAGTTATCTCTGTCAACCCAAACGTGGGCGGAATTGTAATGCTTAACAGTAAGTCTGTATTCGCCGCCGGGGAGCTTCAGCGTTGCTACTCCGTTCTCGTCGGTAAGGGCTTTGTGGGTACCAAGATAATTCTCCAGCACAATCTCAACACCCTCCTGCTGTCTGTCTAAGGACACCGTATATTCAACTCTTGCGTCCTGAATACAGAAGTCGCAAACGCCGTCAAGGTCGCCGTCGGTATGAGCGACCCTTGCTTCCACTGCATTCGTATCGCAAACCAGGCAATCCACAGCCGTCGTGCAGTCGCCGTCATCCTCTGCGGGTGTATGCTCTGTGCCGTCTATCAACGTCCAACCGCAGACCTCGCAGGGAATACTCGTTGCGCAGTTGCCGTCGTCCTCCTCGGGCGTATGCTCGGCGTATTTGTCCTTTGCATTACAGCCCTCATTCTGGCATTTGTACCAGTGGGCGACGGTGTCTGCACTAAGGAAGGTTTCAAAATCGTGGCTGTCAGCTTCTGCGAAAATGTAGTCGCAGCTCTCGCAGGTCAACGGAGTAGTGCAGTCGTAGTCATCGACCTCGGGTACGTGTGCAGCCTTCGCTTCAATAGCAGTTTTATCGCACACGTCGCACTTAACAGCCGTCGTGCAATCGCCGTCGTCACTCTCGGGCGTATGCGCAGCATTTCCTTCGGTGGTAACGGTATCACAGCTTGCACATTTTATATCCGTTGTGCAGTCACCGTCGTCAGCCTCAGGCGTATGTGCAGCCTTCGCTTCAATAGCAGTCTTGTCGCACTCACCGCACTTCACAGCCGTCGTGCAATCGCCGTCGTCACTCTCGGGTGTATGCGAAGCATTTCCCACGGTGGTAACCGCGCCGCAGTTTGCGCACTTAATATCCGTCGTGCAATCGCCGTCGTCACTCTCGGGCGTATG
>JAFUPM010000088.1 GCA_017481225.1 Clostridia bacterium | reverse complement strand
ATTACTCAAATTTCTGTTTTTGTCTTTAATATGCTTGTCTATGCTTATGCTTGCATCGTGCAACCTTAATAATGATAAAGCCAACGGAGACAACACCGAGCCTCCTGCAGGCGGTGATAACATGGGCAACGAGGGTGACAACACCAACCCTCCCACGGGCGGCGATAATGCTGGCGAACCGGAGGGCGGCACTGAGAACGGCGGAAAT
Organism: Clostridia bacterium; assembly: GCA_017481225.1. Lineage (GTDB taxonomy): Bacteria > Bacillota > Clostridia > Oscillospirales > CAG-272 > UBA1740. Next base: position 20,481 of record JAFUPM010000088.1, on the reverse strand, counting down.
AGTGACGCCGGTGACAACACCGACCCCCCTGTAGGTGGAGATAACACTGAAGGCGATAACGATGACACTGCCTCGGGTGGTGAAAATAACGGAACGGATGACGATTCCGACAAAGAAATTGTGGATTTCACAGCGAACTTGAAGCTTGATATGAACAGTGACACTTTAAAACAAGAGGTCATCTTGTTCACTCACGTTGACGGAGACACTACATACTTCAAGGCCGACGACAACTTCAAGGTTAGATATATCGCAATCAACACCCCCGAGTCTCCCGGGAAAATAGAGGAGTGGGGAAAGAGGGCGTCTGCCTTCACTAAAGCTGCGCTTGAAGGTGCGGAGTCCATTATCGTCGAGTCCGACAATGGCGTGTGGAATACCGATTCCACCGGCTCGAGCTTTATAGCTTGGGTTTGGTACAGAACCTCGGCTGACGGCGAGTACCGCAACCTTAACCTGGAGTTGCTTCAGAATGGGCTGGCTCTTCTTAGCGGCGCCACGGACAGCCGTTACGGTGAGGTCTGCACGAAGGCATATAACCAGGCAAGAGAGCAGGGGCTCTACATTCACTCCGGTGAGAAGGACCCCGACTACTGCTACGACACTGTAAAAAAGATGACTCTTAAGGAGCTTCGTCTCTCAATTAACGACTTTATTTCAACTAAGGTTATGGTAGAGGGCGTAGTAACCTGCAACGACGGTAACAATGGCGTTTACATCGAGAGCTACGACGAGGAAACCGAGAGATACTACGGCGTTTACGTTTACTACAGCGCAAATCCCACTTACGGTATTCACGCAATGCTCACCAAGGGTAACCTTGTGAGAGTTGTTGGAACCGTAACCGACTTTAACCCCGAAAATCCTCAGATATCCGGTCTTATCTACAACATTCGCGACCCCGAAAACGAGTTCCAGATGAAGAAGCTGGGCGAGGGCTACGAGGCGGCATACGCCGAGATTGCTCCTCGCGTGTTTGCGGAAGCAACCGAGAAGGTAACCGTAGGAGACGAGGAGAAGGACGTCAGAGTTGCGGAGCTTCTTCTCGGCACTACCGTTTCGATGAAGGATTTGTACGTCGAGAGCGTTTACACCTACCCGAAAAGCGGCACGATGACTCTCCACTGTAAGGTCGACGGCGTTGCCGTTGAGGTCAGAACCAACGTTCTCTACGACGCGCAGAACAATCTTATCACCGCTGAATACTTCGAGGGCAAAACCTTCGACGTTAAAGGCGTTGCAGACATTTACGAGGGCTCCTACCAGATAGCGGTGTTCTCCCTTGAATGCTTCGTAATTCATTAAGCAGACATCGCCAAGCAACAAATATGCATTAAGCAACCGCTGTCGATTAGTTGAAAAACGATTTAGCAAACTGTACTATACCGATTAGTTAAAAAGCATTAAGTAAATGCTGTCGATTAACTGATAAATATAACTGATAAATAAAAGAGCCAAGGGGGCGAACGTCCTCTCGGCTCTTTGCTTTCTCAACTCCCTCAAGAGTGGGGGCGTGTTGAGTTTTACGTTGTTATATCTCGCCCACTCGCCAACCCGAAAAATTCGCCCCGAAGCCAAAGTAAGCCTCGGGGCGTGTTGCGTTTTCGGGCATTTTTGTTATGCGCCTATGCGGTAGTGTGTGATATGTTTTTTTACTTAGCGAAGAAGAAAATAATATCGTCGATAAAGAAGGCACATTCGGTGTCGGTTAAGGTAATGAGCTTAAAGCCCGTAATGGCTCTTGCAGGGTAGCCTGCAGGATGCTCCGAGCTTTCGGTGTCGGTATTCTTCAGAGTTGCCACGGGCTTGCCGTCTGAGAAGATAGAAAGCTCGCTGGACTCACCGACAGTCGCGCGGTACTCAAGCTTTAAGGTGAAGGTTTTACCCACGTCACCAAGAGCAAGCTCCTTCTTAAGTCCAAGCTCGGGGCAGCTTACGGTTATCTTTTCTTTTGTAACCGCAATTTTGGCATAAACGGGCGCTTCTCCCTTGGAGTTTGTCAGTGAGAGCGCATACTCCGCGCCTTCGCTTTCCTTCGGGAAATGAAGCGCCGCCTCAAAGAGAAAGTAGTCGCCGTCATAGAGTCTTGCCGTAGGCGTCACCTTAAGTCCTGCGCCCGACGCCTTTGACGTAACCTTCATTGCTCGTGAGCCCTCAAATGGGATAACGGAGCAGCTGCCGCCGTCAACTCCAAAGGCTGTGTGTGTGCTGCCGTCCTCAAAGTCAATAATAGCCTTTTGAGACTTGATTTTTGACACGGGTTCAAGGTTTTCGAGAATATTGAGGTAATTCATCCAATCCGAGGTCATAAGAATAGGAACTCTCGTAAGCCCGAGAGCCTCGAACATAACTCTCGTAAGTCCCGTGGAGCCAATGCAGGTTGCGTCAACGTCGCCTGCGTTTTCGGTGGTGGAAATAGGCATACCCTGGTGGTCGGGAGTGCCTCTGTAATAGCTGTGAGCGAAGCCGCCGTCAGCCTTTTTGTAGCCCTTGATTTTCTCGTAGGTGTTGAGGATTGCCTCGGGCGCCTTCTCTATGAGTATGCTGTTGAAGGAGTCAACAATTTCGCGCTTAAGGCTCTCATCATCAACGTACTGCAGGTTTTCGCGCAGACGGCAAACGCTGGTCCAGGAATTATAGACCTCGCAGATATTACCCGTTGATGGCTCGTCACCGAGAAGCGAATCCATAAGGGCGTTTGCCACCACGGAAAGGTATTTTTTAGGGTAGGGATAACGGAGTCCGTTATATGCCGCCATACCCTTCATAAAGCCGTTGGTATAGAGAAATTCCTTACCCGTAGGCTTCGTTGGCCGAAGGTCTCCCCACATACCCGTGTCGGGATTTATTGCCTTGTCCAGCTCGTGGATAAGGATATCGCTGATATTCATTCCGTCGTATTCGGAGTATTTATCTCCGTCCTCGGCGCGCCACTCGTACTTGCCGAGCTTTTTCGTAAATGCGGCAACCTGCCTGTAGGTTTCGCCTATCTCGTTTCCAAAGAAGTAGGGGTTCTTCTTCATACCGGGAATAAGTCTTTCTCTAAGATAGTCGGCAAAGGCGGTGTGACTTTTCAGGTAGGCTACGGAGTCTCCCGAGCGCTTTTGGTCAGCCGCCTTCTCGGCGGTGCTTCTGACGGCTCCGCGCTTTTTGTGGAAAAGTGCTGCGGCTGCAGGGGGAGGCGGCAGCTCTGTGTTGAAGCTCGCCCAAAGCTCGTCGGCATCCTTGCCGTTTCCGGGGATACCCGAGGGGGTGTCGTACTGTGGCGCATCACCTACGGCGGCAAGTATCTGCGTTGCCCAGCCGAGGTCGCGAGCCCTGCGGGATATCAGCTCGTCGGCGGTCTCCTTCGCCCAATGGGCGTGATAGAAGAAGCCGTTTTCGTCCTGCAGGCTCTTTGCGTAGTAGGCTATCTCATGGAGCATCCAACGGGGAATACCCGTTGCCCAGTTGTTTCCGCATTCGCGGAGCATACCCGACCCCTCGATAAATCTCAGCATCTGCACGGTGCTTTCTATATCGGGAAGGAAGCCGTCGGTATCTCTGCCCACACTTGAAGTGTAGTAGCAGCCGTGACCCTTATCGTAAAGAGTCGCCGACCAGTTAACGAGGGACGAGCCGTACATAGAGTAGAGCTTGCGAAAGGCGTCTGCAACAGCCGCACCCTTCTCGCCGCCGCCTGCCTCGGCTGCAAGGTTATCCCAAAGGACCGCCAGCTCCTTAGAGTCCTTCTTTCTCTGCTCGGCAATCTCGCCTATTGAGTAAACGTATTTCATTTTTGTTTCCTTTCTCATTTCATTGCGAAAGAATAAGTGAGCGAAAATTTTGACACGTGTAGCCTTTTTCACCATAAAACTTGTAGGGAGAACTCCCCTTAATCCTCGGCGAGGAAGAAGGATAGATTATCACCGTGGGCGAAAATTTTGACACGTGTAGCCTTTTTCACCATAAAACTTGTAGGGAGAACTCCCCTTAATCCTCGGCGAGGAAGTAGGATAGATTATCAACCGTGAGCGATAAATCCGCGCCGCGCTCAACCGTAAGCGAGGCAAGCTCGAATGCGTGAGGGTTATATCCTGCGGGGCAGTCGGGGTTGTCACCGCAGTTTTTCATAGTGCCGCAAAGCTTTCCGTCAACGTAAAGAGCAATATTACTCTCCCCACCAGAGACGGTATATTGAAGCTTCAGCCGAGCCGCCTCTCCAAGAGAGCAAACGCGCACCGACTCAAGCCCGAAGTCTCGGTTATGAGCGTAAAGCGCACCCTCCGAAATGGTGAAATAAAGATACACGGGTGCCACCTTCTTAAGGTTCATAAGCTTAAGGCAAAGCTCTGAGCCATCTTCTGCCTTCTCCACCTTAAGGTCGAGAGAGTAGAGAAGTCTTTTACCTGCGTATTGGTAGGCGGTAAGCCCGTGAGAGAGTCCGCCTCCCTCGCTTGCCGTAAGGCGAAGGACTCTGTTTCCCGAGTCAACGTCTATCTCTAACTTTCCTCCCGAGAGAGAAGATGCGAACAGCTCGCCGTCCTCAAAATCTACGAGAGGATTTTGAATTTTCGTCTTTTTAACAGGCTCGAGGTTTTCAAGTATATTTCTGAATACCATATAGTCCGAGTGCATAAGCAGAGGAATTCTCTCAAAGCCGAAGGCTCCGAAAATACCTCTTGTCAGTCCCGTAGAGCCGATACCCGTAGCATCGGTATCTCCTGCGTTTTCACGCAGACGGGAGGAGACGGGCAGCCCCTGGTGGTTGGGAGTTCCTCTGTGATACCCGTGGGCGAAGCCTCCGTCATGCTTTCTGTACTTTTTGAGCTTTGCGGCGGTTTTTCTTACCGCAAGCACTCCAAGGTCGCTTGTCAGAACGTCGTCTATCATACCGTTAATTTTAACACGGGTAGCCTCATCGAAGAATTGAGTGTTGGTTCTGATGTAGCAAACGGAGTCCCAGACGTTATATATTGAGCAGATATTGTAGGGTGCCTCCTCGTCGCTGGCAAGTCCTGCGACAACCGAACGGGTCACAGCCTCAATATGCTCCAGAGGATAGGGTATTTCCCACATATTATAAAGAGTAATAATTTTGAAAAATCCGTTTATACCCGCGTAGTTTTGGTTAGGCTCCCAATACCCCGTGCTGGGTTCAATATGGTCGTTAAGCCAATTTATGAGAATGTCGCAAAGAGAATAGTCGGCACCAGCTGCCCTCAGCGCCTCGTCACGGGGCTTTATCTGCTTGTAGGTTGCGTTCAGCTCGTTGCCGAAGCTGTAGGAGAAGGTTTTCAGCCTGTTTTCGTTTTGGCGAAGGTACTCCTTGAAGGTTACGTCGCTTTCAAGATAATCTGCGTAAGAGTTAGCCGCGGCATTTGACTCCTCGGGCTTTTTTTCATCGGGGGTAGAGGAGAGGCAGGCGGGCTTTACGGGGTTGCCCTCTGCATCAAGTCCGTCGCCCTTCATTCCGTTAGGCGCATCGTAAGTAGGCTTTGCACCGAACTCCGAAAGCAAGGAGGTACACCACCCAAGGTCGCGTCCTCTGTGGGATACACCGATATCCGCAGACTCCTTTGACCACTGTGGGTGATAGAAGAAGCCGTTTTCGTGCTGTATGCTCTTGGCATAGTGAACCATCTGCTCAATCATCCACTCTGGCAAAGCCGCGCGGTATGAGCCGCCAAAGCCACGCAAAAGTCCCGAACCCTGCAAGAACCTGAGTGACTGAACCGTGCTTTCGAGGTCGGGAAGGAAGCCTACCGTATCTCGCCCAACGCTGCAAGCGTAGAAGCCGCCCACACCCTTGTCGTAAAGGGAGGCGTACCACTCGGCAATCCTCGAGTCGTAGTTTTTGTAAAGCTCGCGGAAAGCATCCGTCACGGCTCTTCCGCGCTCGCCTCCACCTGCCTTTTCCTCAAAGCGGCGCCACATCTCGGCGCGCTCCTTTGTATCGAGCCTCTTTTGCTCTATAATTTCCTCTTCGCTAAAGATATATTTCATACTCTTTTCTCCGTAACAATATCGGGCGCAAATAATTTGCGCATTTTTGCAAAAAATCTTAACCGAACTATTTAGTTCCCTTATTAAGTATGGGGGAATTTACCCCCATACTGTAAATTGTAGTTTACTTTTTAAGCTGTTTTGATTGCTTTAGATTGTTGTTTTGAAAAATCTGAGGTTCTTGAATGCAACGGTTGCCTCGGCTCCCTCAACTCCCGCAATCGAGATAACTGCCATAGAGGTAAAGGTGGAGGTAGAGGGGAAGGAGGGGTCTGTACCGTCGTTGTTTACACAGCTGCCGAGCAGCTTTCCGTCAACGTAGACTCTCGCAGCGCTGCAAAGCTTCGCCTCACCGTCCAGTCTCTTTGAGCCGTCAAGATAAATTTCAAACCTGAGCTTGAAGCTGTCGGCACTTGCGCAGTCAACGGCATTGAAGCCTATATCCCATTTGCCGTTTCCTATTGTGAGCTTTCCTTCGTTTACCGAAATATCAATGAAGTTTGAGAGTGCGTCCTTACCGTATCTTGTTCCGAGGCGAACCTTACCCTTTCCGTTAAAGTCGGAAATCTTCATATCAGCCTCGAAGAGCGCACAGTTACCCGCGCCAATACGCGCAGTATAATCTATGAGTACGCCGCGACCCTCTCCGACGGGAACCTTAAGCTCACCGCCCTCGACCTTAAGCTCTGAGTCACCGAGAGGATTAACCGTTCCGGGAATAACGCCCGTCTCGAAGGAAACGTCGGGGTTCTGCTTTCTGGTTTTCTTCGCAGGACCGTAGGTGAGAAGGATATTTCTGTAGTTCATCCAGTCAGCCTTCATAAGCAGAGATACTCTTCTGAAGCCGAACGCCTCGAACATAGTTCTCGTCATACCCGTGGTGCAAATACAGGTAGCGTCAACGTTGCCCTCAAGAACACCGTACTTAAGGTTAAGACCCGTATAAAGTCCCTGCTGGCTTCCGCCGCCCTGGGCGTAGCTGTGGGAGAACTCAACGCCGTTCTTCATATAGGGAGCTACCTTCTTATAGGTGTTGAGGATAGCCTCGGCGCCCATATCGCGGAGGGTCTCGTTTATAGTTGCAAGGACCTTTTCGCGGACAGCCTCGTCGGGATTAATCTTTACGTTGCTCTTTATTGAGCAGATGCCCGACCAGAGATTGTAGATAGAACAGCAGTTACCCGAGGGAATCTCGTCACCCATAATATTGTGAAGCACCGATTCGGTAACCTTCTCGGGCATAGGATATACGTACCTCCAGGCGTTGTAGAGGGTTATTATCTTGAAGAAGCCGTTGGAGCCCGCCATATTGACCTCGCCGCCCCAATAGCCGGTATTCGGGTCAATGCGCTCGTTGAGCCAATTAATAAGTATCTCGCAAAGAGAATAGTCGGCACCCTCGGCAATAAGGGCGTCGTTTCTTGCCTTTATCTGAGAATAGGTAGCGTTGAATTGGTTGCCCCACCAATAGGAGTTCTCTCTTATTTTTACAGTTCCAAGGTACCTAAGGAAGGTCTCCTTATTCTCGAGGTACTCGGGATAATTCTTCGCCGCCGCGTGAGCATCTGGCTTAGGCTCGTCACAGCCGCCACAGCTCATAGGCATCTCTACGGGATTGCCGTCCGCATCAAGTCCGTCACCCTTTCTGCCGTTGGGGGTGTCGTAGGTGGGAGTTCCGCCGAACGTTTCAATAAGGCTGGTAGCCCAACCAAGGTCGCGTCCGCGCCTTGAAAGATTGTAGTGAACGTCCTCGAAGGACCACTGAGGGTGATAGAAGTAGCCGTTGGGGTTCTGAAGGCTTTTTGCAAATCTTACCATAGCCTTGCCCATACCCTCGGGCAGAGCATCCTTAAGCGAGCCGACCTCGCGGAGCATTCCCGAGCTTTCGATAAAGCGAAGGGACTGAACGGTAACCTCGACGTCGGGACCGAAGCCCTCTGTGTCGTGACCGCTTGTGGTGGAGTAGTAGCCGCCCACCTCGGGGTCGTAGAGCTTAGCGAACCATTCTGCAAGCTCTGGGGTGTAGAGGGTGTAAAGCTTCTTGAAGGCATCGGCGATACCCTTGCCGCGCGCGCCTCCGCCTGCTTCTTCGGCGAGTTTCTCCCACTCCTTCTCCTTGGTTATTTTGTCAAGCTCTCTTTGCTTAGCTATTTCCTCGCTTGTGTAGATGTGTTCCATAGTATTATCCTTTCAAATTATGTTACAATTCAAATTATATTACAATGTGCTTAAAGCCCGGGCGAGATTTTTAATACTGCGGTTCTCGTTCAACTTACGCTTATAAATTTTTCCGAAAGCCTCAACCGAGGCTCTCTTTCACTTGCATCTGTAAGTCTTGCCGAAAGCCTTATCCGAGGCTCCTCTCGTCCCACGCGTAGTAGAAGCGAAGGCTCTCGAGCTTTATTTCTGCCTCCGTATCCCCGATGGGGAGAAGGTCGGCTCTTTGTATGACGTTCATACCCGAGAATGACGGGAAATCGGGGTCGCGCCCATCGTTATTTATAACCTTGCCGAGATATTTGCCGTCAGCATATACTCTCACAGCGCTGCACTTTCTCTTCCAGCCGTCAAGCCTTGGTGACTCGTCGAGATATATCTCCAGCCTCAGTCGGCACTTCTTTGGCAACCTTGCGGTAAAGCCTACCTGCCACTTGGTGTTCTCTATGAACAGCTCGCCATCCCTCTCAAGCACGTCGAGGTACAAGATAGTCTTTATTGCGTTAGGACGTATAGCAAGTCTCACGCCGCCACCCTTCGAAATGTGTGAGAACTCAATATCCGCTTCAAAGAGGAAAATATCTCCCTTGCAGGTTCTCGCAGTTGGGAATAGGTACACGTTACGGTCCTCGCCAAGGCATATGTTCAGCTTACCGTCCGCCGTGTATGCGACGCCATCTCCCGAGGGAACTACGGTTTTCGGAAGCTCGTCGCCCGGGAATGTGAGATAGGGGTTCTGAGATCTCGTTTTAACCGTTTTTTCGGTATTTTCCAGATTGTATATGAAGCGTAGCCAGTCAGCCTTCGTGAGCAGTGAAACTCTCGTAAAGCCAAAGGCTTCGAAAAGGGTACGGGTAAGTCCCGTGGTACAGATGCAAGTGGCGTCAACGCAGCCCTCGTCCACTCCGTACATAGGAGTAAGTCCCGTGATAAGTCCCTGCTGTGCGCCGCCGCAGCCTACGTAGCTGTGGGAGAAGCTGCCGTCGGCTCTCCTGTAGGGAATAAATTTTCTGTAGGTGTTAAGTATAGCCTCGGCTCCCTTGTCGCGAAGCGTCTCATCAATAGTGTGAAGAACGCGAGCTCTGAGAGCTTCGTCGGGATTTTTCGCCACGTTTTTCTTTATAAACGTAATTCCGGACCAGAGGTTGAATAATGAACAGCAGTTGCCCGAGTCTATCTCATCTCCCATAATGTTATGAAGCACGGATAAGGTCGCTTCCTCAGGATAGGGATATACTGCGCCGAGCGCGTTGTATACTGCCATAGTTTTAAAGAAGCCGTTAGAGCCCTCTAAGTCGACCCTTGAGGACCAATAGCCGGTTTTTGGGTCAATACGCTCGTTGAGCCAGTTAATGAGAATGTCGACCAGAGAGTAGTCCGCGCCCTCCTCCATAAGCGCATTTGACCTTGCGCGAATCTGACCTACCGTGGAGTTGAGCATATTGCCGTATCTGTAGGAGTTGTTTTTCATATCGAACCCGGAGAGGTACCTTAAGAAGGAATCTTTATCCAAAAGGAACTCGGGTATTGCAATATTCGACTTCGGCTTATCCTCGCTTTGAGCGAAGGAAGGCTTTTCTATGGGGTTGCCGTCGGCATCCAGCCCGTCTCCTTTCCTTCCGCTGGGGGTATCGTAGGTGGTAGAGCTGCCGCAGGTAGTCAGAATAGTTGTAGCCCAACCGAGATCGCGACCGCGCCTCGAAATGCTGCTGTGGACGTCATCAAAGGACCACTGTGGGTGATAGAAATAGCCGTTGGGGTGCTGCAGGTTCTTCGCAAAGCGAAGAAGCTTTTTCTTCTGCCACTCCGGCAGAGCCTCCTCAAGAGTGCCGACGTCGCGGAGCATACCGCATTGCTTTATAAAGGTTAAGGTTTGCATCGTTGCCTCGACGTCGGGGCCGAAGCCCTCGGTATCGTGACCGCTTACGGTAGCGTAGAAGCCTCCGGTCTCACTGTCGTAAATGCGTGAGAACCAGTCTGTGAGCGCAGGGGTGTAAAGAGAGTAGAGCTGCTTCATAGCTGAAGCTATTGCCTCGCCTCTTTCGCCTCCGCCGGCTTCGGTGACAAGATTTTGCCACTCAGAGTCAAGCCTCGCCCGGTCAAGCTCACGTTGCTTCGAAATTTCATTTTCAAAGTCTTTGGCGATGTTAATCATTTTTTTCCTTTCATAACACGAGCCTGTGGGCAAGCCCTCTTCAACGGTGTAAAGGCTATGCCGACAAAGCTTACGCGCTTTCCTTGGCGGCGTGCATTCGGACGTTCCTTTTGCATCGTGGCACCGCCATTTCTCCTTCATTATAGCACACGCGCGCAGGAAAGTTATCCGCGAATTAAAAAAACTCAAAAACTTTTCGGCATCTTGCACAAAAATATCCGCATCTATTGTTCATATTGCACAATGCCAAAAATGGGATTTTTTAACACGGGTGCGAGTTTTACTACCGCTATTGACAATTTTTGCATTTAATGGTAAAATAGAAGGGAGATTTAAGATTGGAGAGTGTATCTCTATGAGTACGAATATCAAGGTTTCGGTTATTATGCCGATATACAACGCCTTCGACTATCTTCGTCCCGCGATGGATACTGTAATTGACCAGACACTCCGCGATATCGAGATTATCTGTATCGACGACGGCTCGACGGATAAGTCTCTCGCCATTATTAAGGAGTACCAGGAGCGCGACGAGCGTATCAGAATAGTAACGGAAAATAACGCGGGAATATCTACCGCAAGAAATAAGGGAATAATCCGCGCACGGGGTGAGTTTATTATCTTCCTCGATGCGGACGATTTCTACGAGCCGACCCTTCTCGAGAAGCTTTACGAGCTTGCTGTCAGAGAGGAGCTTGATATGGCTGTAACGCGCTTTGACATTTTCAATAACAAAGCCTCCTGCTTCACCTCTGCCGTAGAGGAGGAGCACGGAGAAATATTCAAGGACGGGCAGGTAGCCTCCAAGAATGAATTCCCCGACCACATACTCCAGAGTATGACGGGCTACGTTTGGAATAAGCTTTTCCGCACCTCCTTCGTCAGAGACAAGGGGCTTGGCTTTGCACCCGAGCTTTACGTTTTCGAGGACGTGCATTTCGTCTGCTCGGCTCTCGCCTTTGCCAACCGCATTGCAGGCGTTGACGAGGTCCTCGTTCATCACAGAGTATATTCCGACCACTCGAGGGCGAAGCTGTTCCGCAAATACTACAGCCAGGTACCCTCGGTGTATATGAAGATTAAGGAATTCCTTATGCAAAACGGAATGTACGTTCCCCTTGCAACCTCATTTCTGAATCTTTCCGCCAGCCGCTGCTACAAGATTTACAATCTTCTATGGAGCGATGCCAAGGGGGATTTCTGGGATATGCTTCACGGAGGCTATGCCGACAGCTTCGGCTGGTTCCGCCACGAGGCGGAGGATTTCGAGAGCCGCGAGGTTTCCGACTTTGCCGCAAACGTCGGACTTTATACCCACTCCCAATATCTCAAAAGACTTGATAAGGGCAGGGAGCTGAACCTCGACAAGCTGACGCGCGAGGGACTTGTCCGCCGTATTAAAAGCCACGCATCTTACAAGAAATTCGTATCGAAGCTTGCGAAGATTTTCTCGGTGTTCAAAAACAAAAGTAGCTCGGAAAATGACGGATAATGTAAATAACTATTTGCAAATACCGCTATTTTTACAACTTAAAAGAGCCTAGTTTAATTTATTACATAATAAAAATGCCCGTGAGAATTCTCACGGGCATAAGCTTTTTTTAGAGGGGCTTTTTCGATATTTGCGAGTAGACTCTCGGATATTTGTCGGGAGTCCTTTCTTTTTTTGTAACCGTAATAAGAGGGTGTGATGCGGCGTCAGCACCCTTGAGGGTAATCTCCTCCAAGGTAACGTCTCTGCCGCCGAGGATGGCTATTGCCTTCTTTGCTGAGGACAGCTCATATTCGGCATTCCTTCCCTTCATCGCCACCATCCTGCCGCCTACCTTAACAAGAGGCAGACACAGCTCCGATAGCACTCGCATTTCCGCAACTGCTCTTGCCGTAGCGTAGTCGAACATCTCGCGGTACTCGGGCAGCCTTCCTGCGTCCTCGGCTCTCATAACCACGCATCTGACACCCAAAAGTCCAAGAATAGCCGCGCTCTCCTTTACGTAGTTGACCCTCTTTTCCGTAGAGTCCATAGCGGTAATTGTAAGGTCGGGTCTGACTATAGCTAAAGGAAGGGTAGGGAAGCCTGCTCCGCAGCCTACGTCAATAACCGTCGCGCCCTTTTTAAGCCTTGATGCAAGCATCGCACAGTCGGCGTAATGATTAAGAATTATCTTCTCGGGTTCAACTATTGCCGTAAGATTGTATTTTTCGTTTTCCTCAAGCATTCTCACCGTCAGCCGAAAGAAGGCGTTGGCTCTTTCCTCTGAGAGGAGGGAGGAAATTCCGTTCTCCGCGAAGGTTACGGAAAGGCAGGACTTGAAGGCCTTTTCTTTTATATCTATCATAATGCCACCTTGTTCGTTTTTAGATATTTTAGCATAAGGCTCGGGATTTGTCAATATTCCACGGGGATTTGTCTTTCTTTCTCTAAATTCCTAAGGCGCAGTCTTATTTACTCTTAACTTATTGACTTTTTCAATTTCGGAGTTTATAATTGAGGTAGTGTTAATTTTTGCGCATACGCGTGCATAAAAATGGGAAATCTTCGATGCGCGCGAGTGCTTTTTTCTACTACAAATAATATTGAGGTAAAGACAAAATGGAGCTTGAGAAGATTGATAAAAATATGGCGGCCGAAACCGTCATAAAAAAGGACGGACTTGTGTTCTTTAAGCCCTATGAGCTGCCGATGAAGCTCTACGGCGTTAGCCTTGACGAAAAGGGCTATCACAGACTTGACCCACAAGTGGCGAAGAAGGTCAGCGAAGGCGTTGCCGCGCTTAACTATAATACCGCAGGCGGCAGAGTCCGCTTCACAACGGATAGTAGAAGGGTTGCAATTATTGCCAAGCGTAACACCGTATACAACCCCGACCATATGACCTACTGTCTTGTTGCGGGCTTTGATATGTATGCGGACGGCGAGTACGTTTCAACCTTCCGACCCGGTGGCGAAAGGGCAGGAGAGCAGAGCTTTGAGTCCTCATTATTTTTCCCCGACGGGGAAAAGAAGCTCCGCGACGTTACTATAAACTTCCCTGCCTACGGACCTGTTTTGGAGCTTTCCGTGGGAGTTGAGGAGGGTGCTGCGCTTATGCCCTCTCCCGACTACACCTATGAGAAGCCTGTAGTATTCTACGGCTCCTCTATAACCCAGGGCGGCTGCGCCTCGCGCCCGGGCCTCATTCATTCGTCGCATCTGTCGCGCTGGCTTGATGCCAATATACTTAACCTCGGCTTCTCGGGCAGCGCAAAGGGAGAACGGGAAATGGCGGAATATATCGCAGGGCTTGATATGTCCTGCCTGGTTATGGAGTACGACCACAACGCGCCTAACCCCGAGCATCTGCTAAAAACTCACGAGCCCTTCTACAAGATAATAAGGGAGGCGCACCCAACCCTTCCTATAATTATGGTTACCAGACCCCAGTTCAAGTCCTGGGGCGAGCGCGACGAGAGACGGGAGATTGTAAAGCGCACCTACGAGCGCGCCGTGGAGGCGGGAGATAAAAACGTATGGTTCCTCTCAACTCCCGAAACACTCTCTCCTATCGGCAACGAGGGAACGGTTGATAATTGCCACCCCAACGACCTTGGATTTTTCTGTATGGCGAAGGGGCTGCTCCCCGTCTTGAAGGAAGCTCTCGGATTTAAATTGTGAGGGTGAAAATGGAAAACAAAATACCGAATGGGTACATAGTAGATAAAAACATGGTCGCCGAGACCTCTATAGAGAAGGACGGTTTCAGATTTTACGATATAGATTCCGAGCCGTTCCGTATCTACGGAGTGTACAGAGACGGAGAACAGTATCGCAGAATTCCTCATTCGCTGGCGGAAAGCCTTAATCCCGGTATTGTAATACTGTCCACCAATACCGCGGGCGGCAGAGTTCGGTTTGTCACTGACAGTCCGAGAATAGCTCTCATCGCCACGCGCAACTCCCAACCCATAACCGATAACGGCTGCTTCCTTAACATGGGAGCGTTTGATATGTACGCCGACGGAGTGTACGCTCATATATTCCGACCCGGTAACGATTTCTCTATTCATACCTTTGAGGGCGTCAGCCGCCCCTTCGACGGTGACAAACGTGAACGGCTTATCACCCTCAATATGCCGAACTACGGCAACGTAGAGAGATTGCTTGTAGGCATCGAGGAGGGGTCATCTCTGAAGGCGGCGCCCGATCACACCTACGAATGCCCCGTGGTGTTCTACGGCTCGTCTATAACTCAGGGCGGTTGCGCCTCGCGACCGGGATTGTCTTATCAGGGTATGCTATCCCGCGAGTTGGATATGAACTATATTAATCTTGGATTTTCCGGCAGGGCAAAGGGCGAGCCTTCTATGGTGGAATATATCAAGAAACTTGAAATGTCGGCGTTCGTTCTGGATTACGACCATAACGCCCCCACACCGGAGCATCTGCTTGCGACCCATGAGCCGCTTTACAGGGCGGTGAGAGAGATGCGTCCCGATATACCGATCATCATGATGACACGCCCCAACTCCTTCGATGACGAGGATGTCAGATGCCGTCGTGATATAGTGTACCGCACTTATGAGCGGGCGAAAGCTGACGGAGACGATAATGTTTACTTCCTTGACGGAACCGAGCTTATAGCAAAGGCGGGCGGCGACGGTCTGTGCGACGGCTGTCACCCAAACGATCTTGGCTTCCGCTGTATGGCGGACGGTCTGCTTCCTGTTCTGGGCAAGGCTTTGAGAAAATGCTGAGGGTGTTTTCTCGGAATATTTACTTATAAAACTGCTAAAACTGCGCGCCCCGATTTTGTTACAACGGAAAAATAGAGCGAGCAAAGTCGGAAAATATAAGAAAACAAAGAATAATGATTCAAAACAGGGCGAAAATTTGCCCGAAAGGAAAAGAACGTCTTGGATATATCTAAAATTGACCCTAACCTGATAGTACCCTGCAGCATCGGCAAGCTTGATGTTTGCTACTACGATATTGACTGCGCGCCGTTTCGTATTTACGGCGTATGGCGAGAGGGTGACAGATACTGCCGAATACCCCCTAATGTTTCCTCTTCTGTGAACCCAAGAGTCCACGCGGTGAGAGCAAATACCACCGGCGGCAGAGTCCGTTTCGTGACGGACAGCTCCTACGTTGCCATTCGCGCGCGCATCGACGGCATCTACCGCATCTCAATGATGACCTTCACGGGCACCACAGGGCTTGATATGTATGCTGACGGTAAATATGCAGGTACCTTCCAGGCGCCCTACGAATTGAAAAACGGCGGAGTCTTTGAGTCGGTTGTTAACCTGCAGGGCAGGAAAAGTCGGGTAATAACCGTAAATATGCCAAACTACGCAAACCTTCTTAATCTTGAAATAGGACTTGAAGCTGGCGCATCACTTTCTTGCGCACCGGATTACACCTTGGAGCGACCTATCGTCTACTACGGCTCCTCCATAACCAACGGCGGCTGTGCGACCCGTCCGGGCATGGCTTATCCCTCCATTATATCGCGTATGCTTGATGCGGATTTTCGTAATCTCGGCTTCGGCGGTGCTTGCAGAGGCGAGGCTGCTATGGCTGAGTATATAGCTTCTCTTGATATGTCGGCGTTTGTCCTTGCTTATGACCACAACGCCCGTGACCCCGAGCAGCTTGAGAAAACTCACGAGCCCTTCTTCAAAGCCGTGAGAGAGAGAAACCCCGAGCTGCCCATAATAATTATGAGCCGCCCTCAGTTTTACCCAACACCCGACAGAGATGTAAGGCTTGCCGTTATAAAGAAAACCTACGAGCGCGCGAGAGCCTTGGGCGACGTGAACGTTTACTTTATCCCGGGATACAGCTTCTTTGACGAGGTTGAGGGCGACTACACCGTTGACGGTATTCACCCAACCGACCTGGGCTTTTACTATATGGCGAGAGGCATTGCCCCCGTCCTTGGCTCCGCTATTGCAGAGCTTCGGACTTAATTTTTTAAATTTACCGATTTTCTCCGCGTCGCGTTTTTCTCGTTTTTTCCGATGATAGGAGCGGGGACGTGTCGCGATTTCGCGTATTTTTAAGAAAAGCTGTGAGCGCACCAATTCTGAAAAGAAATCCCGAAACGGCTCTTTCCGAGCCTTTAGAGAGGCGAGCTACGTTTAAAGCCAAGCGCACCAACATTTAAAGAAAGTTCAAAAAGTCTTTTTCCAAACCTTAAGGCGGAGACGTGTCGCAATTTCGCTTACATTTAAGGTTCGGCGGTTGCCGTGCCAAATAATTCAATAAAAACAAAAAGATACGAAGGAGACAGAACAATGGCAAAGCAATTTGATAAAAATATGATTATCCCCACGAAGATTGAAAAGCAGGGAATTCGCTTTTACGATATTGACGACGAGCCCTTTTCAATTTACGGCGTGTGGCGCGACGGAGACAGATATTACCGCGTACCCTACGGCGTAGCAACGAACGTCAGTAAGGTTGTGACACAGAAGTGTATGCAGACCGCAGGCGGCAGAGTCCGCTTCAAAACCAACAGCCCCTACGTTGCCATAAAGGTAACTCTTCACAACACCGAGCAGATAGCTATGATGACGGTTGTGGGTACAATGGGA
Source organism: Clostridia bacterium (assembly GCA_017481225.1). Classification (GTDB taxonomy): domain Bacteria; phylum Bacillota; class Clostridia; order Oscillospirales; family CAG-272; genus UBA1740. The sequence goes on along the minus strand of JAFUPM010000088.1, from coordinate 3,545 downwards.
CTTGACGTATACGAGGGCGACGTATTCCTCGGCTCCTTCCGTCCTCCCTTCCACCAGGGCGACGGCGAATTTGAGTCACTTGTTGAGCTTGGAGAAGCGCGTGAGCGTGAGCTTACTATACACTTCCCACTTTATGCCGGTATCTGCGATTTTTACGTAGGAATTGACGAAAATGCGACACTCTCCGAGGGCAAGCCCTACGGCTTTGATAAGCCGGTAGTCTATTACGGCTCCTCCATAACCAACGGCGGCTGCTGCTCTCGCCCCGGTATGACCTACGAGGCGCAGATTACGAGAATGCTGAACGTTGACCACCACAACCTTGGCTTCGGCGGCTCTGCAAAGGCGGAGCTTGCTATAGCTGAGTACGTTGCAAGCCTTGATATGCTCGCCTTTGTATACGATTACGATTACAACGCACGCGACGCGGAGTATCTTTCGGAAACTCACGAGAGAATGTTCAAAATCGTCAGAGAGAAGCACCCCGACCTTCCTATTATTATAGTATCCCGTCCCCAGTATCTTAACAGGAACAAGAGAGAGGAGCGCTTCGAGGTTATAAAGAGAACCTACGACAACGCCGTTGCACGTGGAGACAAGAACGTTTACCTTATCCCCGGCTGGACCTTCTTTGACGAGATTGGTAACGACTACACCGTTGATGACGTTCACCCCACCGACCTTGGATTTATGTTTATGGCTCGCGGTATCGGCAAGGTACTCGCCGAGGTGCTTAAGATAAAATAAAAGGGTGATTTGACAACGAAAGCTTGCATTTTACCAATATAAAAACTGTATTCACCAAAAAGTGCGCTGGCTTATCTCTTGAAATATTGACGCGATAATTGTAATATTAAACTATTAAATTATACCTTGTGAGGTAGGATATGAAACCGAAAACTCTATGCTGTATGGTTGACTGCTCGAGGAACGCCGTTATGACGGTAGAATCTCTCAAACGGTTTATGCAGACGCTAAAAGCTATGGGCTACAATGCCGTTATGCTTTATACCGAGGACACCTACGAAATACCCGAGTACCCCTTTTTCGGTTATATGCGAGGCAGATACTCCATAGAGGAAATGAAGGAAATTGACTCATACGGGCGCGAGCTTGGTATTGAGGTTATACCCTATATACAAGTCTTAGGTCACCTGGAGATGGCTCTCAAATGGGATTTCCTTCCCAAGGAGTCGAAGGATATAATTCTCCCCGATGACGAGCGCACCTATGAGTTTATTGACCGCGCCTTTGCGACCCTTACGAGCTGCTTTTCCACCCGTCGCATACATATAGGAATGGACGAAGCCTTCGGACTTGGTACGGGTGAGCTTCGTAGAATTAAAGGCTACGAGCCCTCTGTTTCCATAATCAAGCGGCATCTCTCAAGGATAAAGGAAATAGGCGACAGGTACGGTCTCACCCTTCTCACCTGGTCGGATATGTTCTTCTACGATTGGAACGGCGGAAAGTATTGGATAGAGAAAAAGGAAATCCCCAAGGAGGTCGTTGACTCTCTGCCACGCGGGGTTGTTCCCGTTTATTGGGATTACTATTCCCTTGATTACGAACGCTACGACGCGATGCTCTCAAACCATAAGCAGCTCTCAGCCGATACCTGGTTTGCAGGCGGCGTTTGGGGCTGGCGCGGTATGATACCCTATAACCGCTTTACCATTAACACAATGACGAAGGCTCTCGATGCCTGTCGCGACAACGGTTGCGAGAATATTATCTTCTGTATGTGGGGTGACGATGGCAACGAATGCTCCCGTTATTCTCACCTTCCGTCCCTCTATTATCTTGCAAAATATGCACACGGGGTACGGGATACGGAGGAAATCAAGGCAGGTTTTGAAGATTTGTTCGGCGTTCCCTTCGACGAGTATCTTTTGATTGACGAGCCTAACCGCCCGGGTAACGGTAAGTTCGGCTACACCGACCTTAACCCCTCCCGTTATATGCTATATAGCGACTGCTTCTTAGGCTTCAAGGATTGCTTTGCACAGGAGGACGACGAGGCTGAGTTCGCCGCTATTGCAGATAAGCTCCACACCGTCGCAGAGCGTTATCCCGACTATGCTTTATGCTTCGAGTCGGCGTCCCGCCTTTGTCGGGTTCTTTCAGTCAAGTATGCCCTCGGCATAAAGACGCGCCGCGCTTACAGAGAGAATAATCTTTCCGAGCTTGCCCGTCTTTCACGTGAGGAGTATACGGCTCTTCTGACACTTATCCCCGAATATATTGATGCCTTCAGAGCCCAGTGGGACGGTGAAAATAAGCCCCACGGCTTCGACCTGCAGGATTTGCGCCTTGGAGGACTTCTTCAGCGCATTGCATCCTGCAAAAGGCGAATTGAGGATTACGTAGCAGGCAGGGTGGAGTCTATACCCGAGCTTTGCGACGAGGTGCTGCCCCGTGACGATATCTTCAAGGGCAAGTGGCGTTCGGGCGCGTATCTGTTTACTCCAAACGTCTTTGAGGGAATATAATTATAAGTAGCAGGAAGGAGGTGCGGTATGTTCCACGAAAAATATAAAAATATGAATATTCCGACGGTAACCGAAACCGAAATATTCGGCAGTAACCGCGGCTTCTTCATTCAGCTGTCCACCGACTACGTTGAGTATTCGGGTAAGCTCCATAAGCACGAGTTTGCCGAGATATCCTACGTTATTTCGGGCAGCGCAATTCACGAGATAGGCGGCGTGAGCTACACCGTTCGCCGAGGTGACTGTATAGCCATAAAACGTAACACGCCCCACGCCTTCTACCCAATTTTGGGTGGCGAGCCCTTCGTTTCCTACGACCTTATGTTCAGCGAGGATTTCTTCGGCTCGACCTATTCCGAGGGAGCTTTGTCGGAGATGTGCTCCTCTCTCTTTTACCCGGGAAACGAGGAGAGCCCCGACCTTCACCTTTCGGGCTACGGCTCCTTTGGCGATATTTTTTCACATATTTATTCCGAGTTTAACGATAGGGAGAAGGGCTACCTTGACCTTATAAGAGCTATGACCGCCGAGCTGATAATAAAGCTTTTCCGAAAGCTTGAGAAGGTGGACGGAGCAAGACTTTCCCTAAGGCTCCGCGCTGCGGTAAACGATACCGCCGAGTACCTGAAGGAAAATTTCAGACGCCACGTAACCCTCGACGAGCTTTCCTCCCGCATATTCTTCAGTAAGGATTACCTGAACCGCATCTTCCGAGAGCTTATGGGTATGCCTGTCGGCGCATATTTGCAGAAGCTTCGTATTGACGAGGCGGCAAGGCTCCTTCGGGAAACCGATAATACGGTAACGGATATTGCGGAGCTGTCGGGATTTGGCGATGTCAAATCCTTCTATACCGTATTTAAAAGGGAAATGGACGTCACCCCGGGCGAGTACCGCGAAAGAAGGTAAGCGGCGACCCGTGTCGCGAAAAAATACTTTTTCATACAAAATAGCTCCCCGTGTAATTCGGGGAGCTATTCTTTTTTCTTTTGTGATGCCTTTTTCGCCTTGCACCTTTTTCTTTGATTTCGCAGGATGATCTACCTTAAGTAT
>JAFUPM010000087.1 GCA_017481225.1 Clostridia bacterium | reverse complement strand
CAACGTGGTCCTTCTCCTTTTTAAGGAGCGACTCGGGGATAAACATAGGCATATAAACGTTCTCGACGCCCGTCTCCTTAAATCTAGAATCAAGTATTTTCTGTATATTCTCCCAGATAGCATAGCCGTAGGGACGGATTATCATACAGCCCTTAACGCTGGAGTAGTCGATAAGGTCAGCCTTCTTAACTATATCGGTATACCATTTGGCGAAATCCTCGTCCATAGATGTAATCTGCTCGACGAGCTTTTTGTTGTCTTTTCCTGCCATTTTGCTTTCTTGCTTCCTTTCGGTTTAAAAAAATGTAAAAATAGGATACCGTAAATTACGTATCACAAAGTCACCATCTGACAAATAATATATAAATATACGGATATAACATATCAGCATAAATTATACAACAAATAACTCCTTTTGTCAAGCCTAAACACCAAGTCTTTCCAAAACAAAACGCAAAAAAATCTTCCTTAATATATAATATACAATACACATAATTTATTTGCAGCTACACAAAGCATACCAAAAAACAGCTCTACACCGCTTTGAAAAAAACAGAACAGCAGCGCCGTTTATAAAAAATTCCGCCCCCGAAATAAAAAAATAAAAAATTTGCAAAATGACTTGAAAAATCCTTCATAATATACTATAATATAGAGGTGAAATAACTAAAGAATGAATTCTTTTGAACCAAAACCTTCAAAATTATTCAAAAAGGACATCACTATGCGTAAGTACACAGAACTAACCAAAGCAGAACTTGAAAAGGAATACTCCAAAATAAAAGCGGAGTACGATAAATATAAGGCAATGGAGCTTAAGCTGGACCTCTCCCGAGGTAAGCCCAACTCCGACCAGCTTGATATCAGCCTTCCGCTACTCTCCGAGGCTCGCCCGAGGGAGAAGTGCTTCTCCGAGAACGGCGTAGACTGCCGTAACTACGGAGTCCTGGACGGTATCCCCGAGATGAAGCGCCTATTTTCCGAGGTGCTGGGAGTCAAGGAGGAGTACATTGCCGTTGGCGGCAACTCCTCGCTTCAGCTTATGTATGACACCCTCGCTCGCGCGATGCTCTTCGGCGTCCTCGGCTCAGAGAAGCCCTGGTGCCGCGAGGAGGGACTTAAATGGATATGCGTCACCCCGGGCTATGACCGCCACTTCAAGATGACCGAGTACCTGGGCTTTGAGCTTCTTTCGGTTCCTATGACCCCCACAGGACCCGATATGGACCTGGTAGAGAAGCTCGTTTTAGACCCTAAGGTTAAGGGCATCTGGTGCGTACCCAAGTACTCTAACCCCACGGGCAACACCTATTCCGACGAAACCGTCCGCCGCCTTGCGAAAATGAAGTGCGCAGCCCCCGATTTCCGCATTATGTGGGATAACGCCTACGCCGTACACGACCTTGGCGAGGAGGGCGACTCTCTCCTTGATATCTTCGCAGAAGCCGAGAAATACGGCAACCTTGACCGCATCTTCTACTTCTCCTCCACCTCGAAGATTACCTTCCCGGGCGCAGGCGTCGCAATGATGGCGGCATCTCCTGCGAACCTTAAGCAGATTGAAACCTATCTGGGCGTCCAGACCATAGGCTACGATAAGCTTAATCAGCTTCGTCACACCGCCTACTTCGGCAACGCCGCGGCTGTGCATAAGCACATGATGCGCCTTGCAGAGTTCATCGGCGAGAAGTTTAAGATTACTCTCGACTCTCTTTCCACCCTCGAAGGGCTGGGCATTGCCGAATGGACCAAGCCTCGCGGTGGCTATTTCATCTCTCTCAACGTTCTTGACGGCTGCGCGCGCAGAGTTTATCAGCTTATGAAGGAGGCGGGCGTAACCCTCACCTCCGTAGGCGCAACCTTCCCCTACGGTATTGACCCGAGGGATGAGAACCTCCGTATTGCACCCACCTATCCCGCAAACGACGAGATAAAGCTTGCGACAACTATTCTTGCCCTTGCCGTCCGTCTTGCCGCCATAGAGAAGCTCCTCGCAGCTTAAAAAAACAAAAAACCGATATGCGTGTTATCCTTAAAGGAGAACACTCAATGAATTGCAACCTTTTGGTCCGCGTGAATTGAAAGCCGTGCTTTCGTGAATTGCCTGCGGCATGAATTGTGCCTTACGGCACATTAGTTGCAATTCAATTCATGGAGCGAAGCGAGAAATCATGGCGGAGCCAATTCATGATGCGTAAGCATCAATTCATTCATAAAAACGAACAGAGCAAGATAGAAGGATTTTCTCCTTCTATTCTTGCTCTTCTGCTTGTATAGGGGTTCACCGAAGCGAAGTATGAGCTTTGGGGGTTCGCGTATTGGGGTTTGGGCTTAGCCCATACTGTGGTTGTCTGGACAAAGGCGAAACTTCACTAATTAATATTATCCCTGAAGCCCTTACCCAAAATCTCGCTGGTTTTTGTAATTATCATAAACGCGTGAGGGTCGATTTCGTTCACCTTTTTGCGTAGCCTTATAGCCTCGGAACGGCGGCAAACCGTCATAATAACCGTTCTTCCGTCACCCGTATACGCGCCCTTTGCATCAACGGTTGTTGCGCTGTGCTTCATTTCTGCCATAATATAACTGTTAATTTCCGCAGGTTTTGTAGTAATGATGGT
>JAFUPM010000086.1 GCA_017481225.1 Clostridia bacterium | reverse complement strand
GTTAGGACAAGCCTTAAGGCTGCTTGTAACCGCAAGGGTATAGGTTACATACCGTTTACGGCTTGGTAGCTCAGTTGGTTAGAGCGCTAGCCTGTCACGCTAGAGGTCGTGGGTTCGAGCCCCATCCGAGTCGCCAATTTAATGCACAAAGTTTGTGCTCGAACAGAGACGGTACTGAATGACAGTCTAAACGACTGTCAGAGCCGTCGGCGACCAAGGCGCGCAGTTCGTGCCGCGACCGAGCCCCATCCGAGTCGCCAATTAAATCAAATATAAAACACGCGGATTTAGCTCATTTGGTAGAGCGCCACCTTGCCAAGGTGGAGGTGGCGGGTTCGAGCCCCGTAATCCGCTCCAAAAGAAAAAACCAGTCCTCGTGACTGGTTTTTTCTTTTTGAGACGTCTTTAGAGGCTGGCGCAAAGCGCCTTTCCACGTCTGTTCGTGTGTCGCGACTTATCGCCTCGGTACACTCGGCTCGAGTCACTCGCACTCAGCAGACATCGCATCGCGAAAAACGATTATTAACCGTTTTTCGCTTGCTCTCCTGCACACTAATTCCCGATTATGGAAATATGTGGCACAGTTTTGCCGTGAGGCAATGCTGTATGTAATACGCGACAAGAAAGCAAGCCTTCATACCATAACCGGTCCTCGTGACTGGTTTTTTCTTTTGGAGTTGGTTTGATAAGGTGTTTTTTAGTAACCGATTTTGTTCTTTGATAACGCTGCGAAAACTCGAATTGGGAGTCGTTTATATTGAAAAATGCCAACTGTAATTTACATTTTACCTATTTTTACGTTCTGTACAACAGGAGAAGAGCAAAAATGATGTTGAGATTTTTATGGGTTTGCGTTGTTTTGACGGATTTGCCGTAGCTTCTTTTCTGCCGCTGCGGACTTGCTTTTTTGCTTGAATTGAATGCAAAAGTCGCGGCTGACATGGCGCGGTTTTGTATTGTCAAAAATAAGCAAACCGTCTCGTTACCGATAATTGCGGACGGATTTGGGGTTAAGCTGCCTGAAAATCGGCATATTTTACAAATGCGAGAAACAATTTTACAAATTTTGATAGGAAAATCGGGCTTCGGCATAGCAAAAACGGGCCGAAATCGAGTTTGCTTTATTTGAGTAAAGTGAAAAAGTGCCAAAAAAACCTTCGAGACTTTGTTAACTTTTCTTTTCTTTTCCAAAATAAACCATTTAAACCACCTCTTTTGGGTTGACACGGTAGGTCCTATATGTTAAAATATTATTGTATTTATTTTAATTGTATCTTTTTGTCGCCGTAGCCCCCTTTCAACAAGGCTTCGGCGAACTTATTACGCCCGCGGGCGAAAGAAGGAGCAACAAATGGACACAGGCATCATTGATAACGAAAAGATAATTGACTCGGAGGGCGGCGTAGCGGTAGAGGAAAAGGTTGATACTCAAGAGAATGCTGCCGAAAGCAAGATTATAATGCCCTTCGAGTACGGCGAGGACGAGCATTACTACGTTGAGGATTTGGGAGATATTCCAAGCAAGCCCGTGTATAGATTTTTCAAGCGTTGTATGGACATATTGCTTTCGATTATCGGGCTTATAGTTGCGGCGATACCTATGCTTATCGTGGCAATCCTCGTAAAGACTACCTCAAAGGGAAGCGTATTCTACAAGCAGGAGAGGCTTGGACTTAACGGTAAGCCCTTTATGCTTGTGAAGTTCCGCACTATGATTCAGGACGCGGAGCGCGACGGCGCGCGCTGGTCGCTTGGCGGCGAGGATAACCGCATCACCAAAATCGGCTCAATTCTTCGCGCGACGAGGCTTGACGAGCTACCTCAGCTCTGGGCGTGCCTTACAGGCACACTTTCCATAGTCGGACCCCGACCCGAGCGCGCTATGTTTTACGACAAATTTGAGGAGCATATTCACGGCTTCCGCCAGCGCCTGAAGGTCAAGCCCGGCCTCACGGGTCTTGCCCAGATTAACGGCGGCTACGACCTGCGCCCCGAGGAGAAAATTGTGTTCGACGTGGAGTACATAAAGAACCGTTCTATCTGGCAGGACATTAAAATTATTTTCGGCACGGTTGCCGTTGTCCTTGGCCGCCGCGGCGCGAAATAAAAGACGGAGTTATTTGCTGATGAAAAAAATTCTACTTGTCTGCGTAACGTCTCAAAACGTAATTACCTTCAGAAAAAGTCTGATAAAAGCCCTGCAGGGTAACGGATATTCGGTTTCGGTCATTGCGTTTGACCGAGATTACGAGGAGGAAATAATTGCGCTTGGGGTTGACTTTTACTGTATTGAGGACTCCAACAGAAGCCTTAACCCTCTTCGTATTCTGACCTTAAAGAGCAGATACAAGAAGCTGATTTTGAAAATTGCACCCGATACAGTCTTTACCTTTATGCTAAAGCCCAATATATTCGGTGTTCTCGCTGCCCGTAGTGCCGGAGTACGTAACATTTTCTCTATGGTGGAGGGCGCCGGTGACGTATTCGTAAACGATTCGCTCAAATGGAAGGCAATCAGGGCTGTCGTATCGTTCCTTTATCGAGTGTCCTTCAAGCACGCAAGGCGAGTTTTCTTCCTCAATACCGACGATATTGAGGAATTTACCCAAAGAAAGCTTCTTCCGAAGGAAAAATGCGAGCTTATACACGGCATAGGCGTAGACCTTGAACATTTTGCCGAGCGTCCCGTCACAAACCACAGAAGCTTCCTTATGGTTGCGAGAATGATAAGGACCAAGGGTACGCTTGATTATTGCGAATGTGCAAGAAGGGTAAAGAAGGTGTATCCCGATGCTGAGTTTAATTACCTCGGCGGCGAAGGCAATATTACCGTTAAGGATATCAGAGAGTATATTGACGACGGAAGTATAAATTACCTCGGTACGTCGAAGGACGTAAGACCTTTCCTTGATAAATGCACGTTTCTGGTGTTGCCAAGCTACAGAGAGGGCTGCCCTGTTTCCGTTATGGAGGCGGAAAGCGTAGGAAGAGGTATTCTTACCACCAAGACACCCGGCTGCAAGGACACGGTTGACGAAGGTTATAACGGATTTCTTGTTGAATGTCACGACGTTGACTCTATGGTTGAAAGATGCATATTCGTTATTGAGCACCCCGATAAGGCAGACGAAATGGGCGTAAACAGCCGTCACTTCGCCGAGGAGCATTTCAACCAGCATTTGATTAACGAACAAATTATTTCTGTATTGGAGAAGTGATGAAGATACTTCATATTCTGGCGTCGGACAAATTTTCGGGCGCAGAGAACGTAGTTTGCCAAATAATAAGTATGTTCTCCTCCGACGATAGCGTAGATATGGTTTACTGCAGCCCCGACGGAGCTATCCGCGAGGCGCTTTCGGAGAGAGGAGTAAGCTTTGCTCCGGTAGAAAAGCTGTCGGCAAAGGAAATTAAGCGTGTAATAAAAGAAGAGCAGCCCGACCTAATTCACGCTCACGATATGAGAGCGACCTTTTTCGCATCGCTTGTGTGCGGCAAAAGACCTCTGATTTCCCATATCCACGGAAACTTCCTTGATTTAAACAGGATATCTCCGAAGTCCTTGACTTATACGGCGGCCGCCCTGAAGGTGAAGCACATATTCTGGGTATCAAAAAGCTCGTATGACGAATACGTTTTCAAGAGCCTTGTAAAAAACAAAAGCTCCGTTCTCTATAACGTGATAGATACAGAAGCCCTGTACAAGAAGATGCAGCTGGACGAGAGGTCATATTCGTATGACGCTGTATACGTCGGCAGGCTCACCGAGCCTAAAAATCCCGAGAGGCTTATTCGCGTTTTGAAGCTTCTCTCCGAGCGTATACCCGACGTGAGGGTTGCCGTTGTCGGAACGGGCAATCTCGAGGAGAAAACAAAAGCTCTGGCATCTGAAATGAAGCTGGACGAAAATATTGATTTTCTCGGATTCGTTTCAAATCCGCTGAAGATTATGCACGACTCGAAGGTTATGATAATGACGTCTATAAGAGAGGGAACGCCGATGTGCGCGCTGGAGGCAATGGCTCTCGGTCTGCCCATCGTAAGCACGCCGACAGACGGAATGAGGGAGCTGGTTTCTGGCGGTGAGACGGGATACCTCAGTGATGACGACGCCGAGCTTGCGGATAGACTAGCAGAAATAATCGGTAATGAAAATCTTAGGGGAAATCTTTCGGCCAAAACTCGCGCGATATCAATGGATTACAATAACCTCGGTATATACAAGGCTAAGATTTCCGAAGCTTATGCTTCAAAATAAATAACTGCTTGGGAAAGAGGCAAAATGCAGTTTCTATTTTACATAAACACTCTGAGTCACGGAGGCGCAGAGAGGGTTGTATCAAATCTTGCGAACGAATTTTCAGCCAGAGGCGACGAGGTAACCGTTGTAACGTCGTTCCCCAGCGAATGGGAATATCCGCTGTCCGAAAAGGTATCGCGTATTAATCTGCGAGAAGAGCGTGTGAACGGCTTTCTTAAACGAAACGTCGTATTGACCCTTGCCCTGAGAAAAATAATAAAGTCGGAAAAGCCGAGCGTAGCTATTTCCTTTATGGCGGAGCCTAACTTCAGGCTGATAATGGGTGCGGCAGGACGAAAGGTTAAAACGGTAATCTCTGTAAGAAACGACCCCGAGAGGGAGTATCCTACCAAAATACACCGCATACTTGCAAAGCATCTTTTCAAGATGGCTGACGGTATTGTTTTTCAGACACAGGATGCCAAGAAGTGGTTTCCCGATTCAATACAAAAGAAATCTCGTATCATAATGAATCAGGTGGACGACAGCTTCTTTAACGTTGCCTACATGGGTGAACGGAAAAACATCGTTACTACAGGCAGGCTGACCGCACAGAAAAATCACAAAATGCTGATTGATGCATTTTCTTCAATATGTGACAAGGTAGAGGACAACCTTATCATTTACGGCGAGGGTGAGCTACGCGAGGAGTTAGAGAAATACATTAGCGAGCTTGGACTTTCCCACAGAGTTTTTCTCCCCGGAGCTGTAACGGATGTGCCACAGACTATAAAATCAGCCAAGTTATTTGTTCTCTCCTCGGACTACGAGGGAATGCCTAATTCGTTACTTGAGGCAATGGCTCTCGGTCTTCCTTGCATATCCACGGACTGCCCCTGCGGTGGACCGCGAGAGGTGCTTGGAGATATTGACGGGTGTTTGGTTGACGTAGGCAATGCGAAAGAATTAGCTGAGAAAATGCTTGTGAATTTGACTCAAAGCGAGCAGGAGGCTGACCAAAAGCGAGAGCTGATTTCAAAAAATGCAGAAAGCTTCAGAAGTGAGAAGGTAATTGACGCTTGGCGCGACTACATAACAAGAGTATAAATCAATTTGCTCGGAGTTTAAAATGAACGGTTTACTGAAAAAGATACATAAGTATGCTACGGACAAAAGATACCGCTTCTGTGTGAATGCAAGACTTGGTATTCACAACGGAATGTCGGACGAAAGGTTCTTAAAAACTGTCTACAAGCTTCATTTTGGCAAGGAATTGGACTTGGAAAATCCGCGTACTTTCAATGAAAAGCTTCAATGGCTGAAGCTGTATGACAGAAAGCCCGAATACACACGCATGGTAGACAAATTCGGGGCAAAGGAATACGTAGCAGAGAAAATCGGCGAGGAATATATTATCCCAACGCTTGGAGTTTGGGATAAGTTTGAGGATATAGATTTCGACAGCCTCCCTGACAGCTTCGTGCTTAAATGCACTCACGACAGCGGCGGACTTGTTATCTGTAAGGATAAGAGCAAGCTGGACTTGAAAAGCGCGGAAAAGAAGCTGAAGAAATTTTTGAAGAGAAAATATTTTTATATTTGGCGCGAGTGGCCTTACAAGAACGTCAAGCCCAGAATAATAGCCGAAAAGTATATGGAGGACGAGAGAACCGCGGAGCTGCGCGACTACAAGTTCTTCTGCTTTAACGGTGAAGCGAAGCTTCTCTTCATTGCCACGGACAGACAGACCGCAGGAGAGGAAACAAAGTTTGATTTCTTCGATATGGAGTTCAACCATCTGCCCTTTACCAACGGTCACCCCAATGCAGAACAGCCGCCCGAAAAGCCCCTGTGCTTTGAGGAGATGCGGGAGCTTGCGGAGAAGCTGTCGGCAGGAATTCCCCATCTGCGCGTAGATTTCTACGAGGTAAACGGCAAGGTATACTTCGGAGAGCTGACCTTCTCCCATTGGAGCGGTATGACGCCCTTTGAGCCCGAGGAATGGGACGGGAAGCTTGGCAGTTGGATAGATTTGAAGAAGGAAAAGCTATGAAAAAAGTATTGATTTCTGTGGCTACGCTAACCAGCGGTGGTGCGGAGAGGGTTGCATCTATTTGGGCAAATCAGCTATCCGAAAAGGGTTATGACGTTTACGTTCTGGTTTACGGTAGATGCGAGAATGAATATCCTCTGAACAAAGAGGTTAAGGTTGTTGCAGTATGCCCAAGCTATGCAGACGTTAAGAACGTAAAGTATCTTGAGCGCTTCAAACGAATGAGAGCCCTTGTGAAGCAAATATCGCCCGACGTTGTAATAAGCTTCTTATACCGTATGCAGATATGGATGATGGCCGCGACGTTTGGACGGAAGCTCAAGAGAGTGGAGACTATAAGAATAAATCCTTGGTTCCTCTCCGACGCAATAAAAAATCCTGTTGCCAAAATGCTTTGGAAGGCGGTTTATCTGAGGGCAAACTCGGTTATTTTCCAAACTGCGGAGCAGGGTGAGTATTTCGGTAAATCCGTCAGAAAAAAGGGAGTGGTTATACCAAACCCTATATCCGAGAAGTATAAAAACAGTCCAAAGACCGAGTATTCCGAACACATAGAAAAATTTGTTGCCGCGGGAAGAATAACTGAGCAAAAAAATTATCCCGTTATGATAGAGGCGTTTGGAAAAGCGAAGGAAACGCACCCCAACATTAAGCTTTCTATTTACGGCGCGGGGGACGAGGACTACGTATCGAAAATACAAAAGCAAATAGACGACAGCGGACTGTCCGAAAGTGTACGCCTTATGGGCAGGACGTCGGATATGCTATCTGCCCTGAGAGAATCCGATGCCTTTTTGATGACCTCGGACTTTGAGGGTATGCCGAACTCTCTTCTGGAGGCTATGCTTGTAGGACTGCCATGCATTTCCACCGATTGCAGGACCGGTCCGAAGGACATAATAGACAATTCTCAAAACGGTTTCCTCGTGAGAACCGGAGACCTTGACAGTATAGCCGAGGCAATTTGCAATCTGGCTGATATGGATAAGGTAGGTGCGATAAGAATTGGCTCTGCCGCAAGGAAAAAAATCCTTGAAATTTGCAGCGAGGAGCGTTCTCTCGCACAGCTTATAGCAACGATAGAGAAGTAAAAAATTGTGCCTTTCTTGCGGCACAGGGAAACAGTGAATGATGACAGCGATAAAAAGACCCATCGGCAAGGAGCCGAATATAGCTATAGATAAAACCAAAAGCAGACTGTTATTCTGGGTAATGATGGTAGGCTTTATGGGACTTATCTACGTGAGAAATATTATGAAAATAGAGTACCCGATAGTAGTGCTGTTGCTCTACGTGGGTGCTATGGCGCTCCTATGCGATCACGACGAGATAGTAGCTCTCGCCGTATCCTTTGTGCCGTTTTCGGCAGCCTTCCAATATAGATACGCCTTGCTTGTTTTGATAGTCATTTATGCTATTAAGCATCTTGGCGATTTGAAAAAAATCAACATTACGGCACTTGTTCCTTTACTTTTGATGATGGTTTGGGAGCTTTTACACGGTATTGTGGGTGAATTTTCGTTTATCAGCTTTTTCCAAGGCTTTACGGAGTTGATTTTCTGCAGCTTCTTAATATCTATGCCAAACAAAAAATTCGACTTTCCTTTTATCAGCAGAGTTCTGGCTATTTGTGTGGCATTTGCCTGTACGGTGCTTTTGCTGAAGCTTCTTCCCGACGTAGGTTACAGCTTCGTAAAGATATTCGAGGGCGGAGATTATCGCTTCGGTATAAATGACGAAAATGCCGAAAGCTACGTTATGAACTACAATTCAAACAGTCTTGGATTTATGTGCAATATGTCAATTTCGGGATTACTTATCCGTATGAAATCCCGTAAGGCAAACGTATTGGATATTGCGCTGATAGCGGTACTTGTATTCTACGGTACCCTTACGCTTTCCCGTTCATTCGTGCTTTGCTTTGCCTTGATTGCAGTTTTGTTTATGCTTGCATCGAGCGTTAACGTGGGCAGGCTTTTAAAGAACGTTGTTCTTATGACCTTCGCTGTTGCCCTTATGCTCTTTATACTTCAGCTTACGGTTCCATACGTGCTGGAGAACATAGTTAGCCGCTTTATGGAGGATGACGTTACGGGCGGCAGAGCAGGGCTTATGGTGTGGTACAACGACTATCTGTTTTCGGACCCCGAGCATTTCGTGTTCGGTACGGGACTTCAACATATTTTGAGCAAGGTAAATCACGGGGCGCAGATACAGGCGGATGGAGTTCCTCACAACGCTGTACAGGAGCTGCTCGTTGTATGGGGCTTGCCCGGACTGCTTTTGTTTGGTTTCTTTGTATTTAATTTGATTTTAAACGCCAGAAAGCATAATAAAATCAAGCTAGCTAATTTAATCCCGATTATAGTTTGGTTCGTTATGGGAATGAGTGGACAGTGGATAACTTCCGGTAAAGATATGCTTCTACAAACATGGCTGTATATCACTTTAATCAATAAGGATGCTTAATATGTAAAATTGGAGGATTTATGAAATTTAGTAGTGTATTTAAATTGAAAAAATGGGTCGGTTTATTTATACATTCTAGATGTTCTCGATTATTGCCAGATAAAACGTATTTGAAACTAGCCGCCTATGCTTCAGGGTTAAAAATTAACCTTGATAATCCTCGCACGTACAACGAGAAGCTCCAATGGCTGAAGCTTCACAACCGAAAGCCCGAATATACCCGTATGGTAGATAAGTACGAGGCAAAAAGGTATGTTGCAGAGAAAATTGGCGAGGAATACATTATCCCGACACTTGGAGTCTGGGATAAGTTTGAGGATATAGATTTCGACAGCCTCCCCGACAGCTTCGTGCTTAAATGCACTCACGACAGTGGCGGACTCGTAATTTGTTACGACAAAGCTAAACTTGATTTGGATTATGCAAAAAACAAGATTAATAAAAGTTTGAAGCAAAATTACTATTGGCGCGGAAGAGAATGGCCATATAAGAATGTCAAACCCAGAATTATAGCAGAAAAATTTATGGTTGATGGAGAAAGTGAATGTCTTACCGATTACAAATTTTTCTGTTTTGGTGGTGAGCCAAAATTTATGTATAGATCTATGGATAAGGCTAAAGATCCTCGCACGGATTTCTTTGACATGGATTATAACAGACTTGATATGAGAATGCGAGATCCAAACTCGGATACTGTTCCTCCAATGCCGGAATGTTTCGAAGAAATGAAGCGATTGTCTAGGATTTTGTCTGCAGGAATTCCTCATTTGCGGGTTGACTTCTATGAGATTGGCGGGAAAATCTATTTCGGAGAGTTAACATTTTATCATTGCGGTGGTTTTGTAAAAATACAACCCGAGGAATGGATGACTATTTTGGGAGATTGGATAGATCTATCCGAGTGTAAAGAGCGATGAGCATATTGAGAAAAGCGAAGGATGCTGTAAAGCTAGCAATCGAGAAATGCCTTGTATACCGACAGCGCCGCGCAGAAATATTAAAATTCAAGGACCCTGAGAGGGTAAAAATTAACGAGAGTGTAGAGCTGACCAAGGAGCAGCAGGCAGCTATTGATAAGCTGTATCTTGAAAACTACGGAAGCAAAATACCTTACACCTGGCATAAAAACTTTATGGCACACTCCGGAAGGTTTGATGAGAAATATTTCCCCGAGCTTCTGTTCATTCCGGAGTTTGAGCATTTTATGAATTCGCAGACGCATTATGCAAAGGTTCTGGCCGATAAAAACGTTGTTCCTTTCTTTGCAGATGCTGCGAACGTCCGCACTCCTAAGGTGATATTATCGTCAAGCTGCGGAATGTTAAGAGATGCTGAGCTCAATAAGCTGAACGAGGAAGAAGCTGTAGAAATAATAAAGAACGTCGGGAAAGTATTCATCAAGCCCAGTGTTGACAGCTGTAGCGGCAGAGGCTGCTTCGTTGCTGATTTTAAAGAAGGGCGTGATGATATTTCGGGCAAGTTTGCCGTTGATTTGCTTCGCACACTCGGAGGTGATTTTGTTATTCAGGAGTGCGTTGTGTGCCATAGCTCCATATCCGAAATTTATTCCGGAGCCGTCAATACGTTCAGAATAATTACGTATAGATGGAAGGACGAAATTATACATATGCCTGTTATCATGAGAATAGGCAGAGGTGGTAATTTTGTGGATAATGCACACGCCGGCGGAATGTTTATAGCGGTTGACGATGACGGTATGATGCACGAAAAGGCTATTACGGAATTTAATCTGCAATTTACACATCATCCCGATACGAACGTAGAGTTCGGCAAGGTGCGTATACCTTTGGTGGCTAAGGCAATTGATGCCGCAAAGCGTATGCACGCAGCAGTGCCGCAAATCGGCGTAGTAAATTGGGATTTAACTATTGACAGTAGCGGAGATGCTGTTTTGATTGAAGCAAACACCCTCGGGGGAAGCGTTTGGCTTCCGCAGATGGCTCACGGATGCGGTCCGTTCGGCGAGCACACGGAGGAGGTTTTACAGTGGTTAAAACTTATGAAAAGTGTCAAACCGCGACAGCGCAAGCAGTATGCGTTCGGCAAAATTGCAACCGAATAATACGCGCTTCGGAAACTTTTATACAAGAATTCTTGCTGGTGAATGGAGATTAGGTGTGTTCGTGATCAAGAAGATAATTAACAAAATAAAGTTCATCTTACGTAACAGAAATAGTAAAAGCAAAGTGGAGTATTTAAAAAAGGTCGGCGCAAAGATAGGAGAAAAAACCGTTCTGCTATGCTCAACCGATGCTTTTGGAACCGAGCCCTATTTAATTACTGTTGGTAAAAATTGTTTGATGTCAGGCGAGGTGTACATAATCACTCACGACGGCGGAGTTAACGTTTTGAACAATCTTCGATATTTCGACGGCACGAAGATGGATAAGATAGCTCCGGTTAAAATAGGCGATAACGTATATATCGGATACCGTGCTATAATAATGCCGGGTGTTACCATAGGAAATAACGTGCTTATCGGCGCAGGCGCAATAGTTACTAGGGATATTCCCGACAATTCAGTTGCAGTTGGAGTGCCCGCAAGATGCGTGAAAAACATCGACGAGTATTATGAATCCGGCAAAGAAAAAAATCAATTTTTTCCAACTGTATCAATGTACGGCGAAGAGAAGAAAGAGTATATATTGAAGCATATTGGTGATAATTGTGGAAAATAATAGCAAAACCGGATTAAAAAAGCAGGAAAAGATTACAAGCTCTATAATATTCAAAACGTCCGAAAGGTTTTTGTCGAAATTCGTAGGACTTATTGTGAGCATAATCTTAGCCAGGCTTCTTGCTCCTGAGGAGTTCGGGCAGGTAGCCATAATAACGGTATTTATCAATCTCTGTCAGACGTTTGTCACCTCCGGATTCAGCTCCGCCTTGGTTCAGAATAAGCGCGCGGATAACGTAGATTACTCCACTGTCTTTTATATAAGCTTAGCTGTGGCTGCGGTTATGTCTGCCGCGTTGATTTTGGCAGCGCCTGCCATAGGAGCTTATTATGACAATGATGCTATAATTTTACCTCTCAGAGTATATTCTCTTTCATTGCTTGTGTCAGCCTTCAGCTCCGTACAGAACGCAAAGCTGCAAAGGGAGATGAAGTTCAGGACTGTTCTCTATACGGGACTGATAGCTACTATACTGTCCGCTGTTATAGGAATAACGATGGCTGCTCTTGGTGCCGGTATATGGGCTTTAATAGTTTACTATTTTGCATACACGGTTTTCTCATCAATAATCGTTCTTATTGCAGACAGATGGTTACCAACTCTTGCATTTTCATTTGCCAGAGCTAAGGAGCTGTTCTCATACGGTTGGAAAATGTTGGTTTCCGGACTTTTATGCAGCATTTATGAGGATATACGTACTTTGGTAATAGGCAAAAGGTTTTCGGAAGCGGAGCTTGGCTATTACAACCGCGGTCAGCAATTCCCGGTTTTGTTTTTGCAGACGTCCTATATGACTGTTCAATCGGTCATGTTCCCCGTTATGTCCTCGTCTCAGGATAATTTAAGCGAGGTAAAAAAAATAGCAAAGGCAACGTCGAAAATCGGAACCTTTATCGTTGCTCCGATAATATTCGGATTGGCGGCTGCGGCACACAATATCATAGTTGTACTGTTTACGGAAAAATGGCTTCCTGCGGTTTCTTTGATGCAGATTATTTGTCTTGGATGTTTTACGGTTGTTATGACCGCCGCGGGAGCGATTGCAATACAATCTATTGGCAGAAGCGACGTATATATGAAGCTGGAGCTGGTACGAAGAACGGTAATGCTCGCAGTGCTCGCCGTCAGTGTGTTTGCCTTTAAGTCCGTTAAAGCTATCGCTTGGGGTTACGCCATAAGCTCTTGGATAGACGTGGCAGTAATATCCGTGCCTGTAAAGAAACTGATTGGATACGGACTTATAGAGCAGCTTCGTGACGTGTGGAAAATTATTCTTGCCTCTGTTTTGATGGCAGGTGCGGTTCTTGCCGTAGGATTGATTGCAGCACCGGAGTGGCTTTTGCTGATAGTACAAATTCTTGTTGGAATTATAGTATACTGTTTGATGTGTATGTTATTAAAAATAGAAGCCTTTGGACAGCTTATAAATATAATCAAAGGTAAAATAAGAAAGTAAATTGAATGGGTACTTGCTACGGCTTTGCTGTTAACGGTATAAAAACAAACGATATTTGTTAAAGGAACGCGCAAAATAGGTTTTATAGAATACATTAATAAGAAAAAGAGGTGTCCGATGAAACACTACGAGCTCTTCAACAAAATATATCAAAGGTCTCCTGCGTACGAGGTTTTCTGCCCGTATAGGATTTGTCCTCTGGGGGCGCATATCGACCACCAGAAGGGCAAGGTTACCGGCTTGGCGATAGACAAGGGTATTCATATCTCCTACGGGCCGAAGCAGAACGGCGTGGTGGAGATGGTGTCGTTGCAGTTCGGCAAGCGCGCGCAGTGGCACGTGCGCTGCACGCCCGGCGATAAGCAGGGCGATTGGGCGGATTATTTGCGGGGCGCGACCATTGCGCTGAATGCAAAATACGCGCTTTCTATTGGCGTGTGCGGAGTCATCGAGGGCGACCTGCCTATCGGTGGACTTTCGTCCTCGGCGGCGGTTACTATCGCTTTCCTTTCGGCGCTTTGCAAGGTTAACGGACTTGAAATTTCACGCCAGGAGCTGGCGTATATGGCGCTTGCGGCGGAGAACGAATACGTCGGCGTTTCCTGCGGAAAGCTTGACCAAAGCTGCGAGATTTACGCGAAGAAAAACCACCTTCTGCACCTCAATCCCTACGACGATACCTACGAGCTTATTCCCACAAACCCAAATATGAAGCCTTATAAGATTGCTATATTCTTCTCCGGAGTTGAACGCACGTTGGCGGAGACGGGATATAATTCCCGCGTTGACGAGTGCCGCGCAGCGGCGTTCACGATGCTGTCAATGGAGGGTAAGACGGATAAAAAGCTCGGGGAGGTAACTCTCAGAGACGTACCCTACGAGGTGTACCTGAGGCAAAAGGACAAGCTGCCCGAAAACTTTGTGAAAAGGGCGGAGCATTGGTACGGTGAAACCGACAGAGTCGCAAAGGGTGTGGACGCCTGGAGGCGCGGTGATATTGAGGAGTTCGGCAGGCTTATTTTTGAAAGCGGACACTCGTCCATATACAACTATGAGACCGGCTCTCCCGAGCTTAAGGCACTCTATGAGATTATGCTTGAGACCGACGGAATTTACGGCGGAAGGTTCTCGGGCGCAGGCTTCAAGGGCTGCTGTATGGCTATTATTGACCCTGAGCGCGAAGAGGAAATCCTTAGCTCTGTGGAGAGAAAATACGTCAATATGTTCCCCGAGCTTGAAGGAAAATTTGTTTCTGCTATTTGCGAGAGCGCAGACGGTGTAACCCTTTAAAATGGGGAAAATGTAAACAAATATTGTCAAATACACGCTTTTTGAGGTTAGATTTATGAAATGTTTGATTTTGGCTGCGGGGTATGCTACGCGTCTTTATCCGCTTACGGAAAACTTCCCGAAGCCGCTGCTGCCTGTGGGCGGAAGGGCTATACTCGATATACTGATTGATGACGTTGACCGCTTGGGCTTGATTGACGAATACGTTATAATATCCAACAGTAAATTCTACTCTCATTTCTTGAAGTGGGCAGAGAGCAGGGGAGAAAAAATTACCGTAGTTGATGATGGCACAAGCACAAATGAGACAAGACTTGGCGCGGTTCGCGACGTTGCCTTTGCTATAGAAAAGCTTTCGCTTGACGACGACATGCTTGTTATGGCAGGAGACAACCTCCTCGATTTCAGCTTGACGGAGTTCGTAAGCTATTCCGCGAGGGTCGGTACCAGCTGTGTTATGCGCTATACAGAGCCCGACCCGAAGAGATTAACCAAAAGCGGAGTCCTGCTTATTGGGGAGGGTGACAGGGTTCTCTCAATGTGGGAAAAGCCTGCATCTCCCGCCTCCGACCAATGCTGTCCTCCCTTCTATTTCTTCACACGGGGTGACACTAAATTGGTATTTGAGGCATTAAAAGAGGGCTGCGCGGCAGATGCTCCCGGGGGCTTTATCCAGTGGCTTGTAAAGCATTCTCCTGTCCACGCAATGAAGATGCCGGGCAGAAGATACGATATAGGAAATCTCGAAAGCTACGAGAGGGTACAGAAGGAATACGCGGCGCTTTAGTCTTTACTACTCTTAAAGCTCTGATAATCGCGACAGAATCTGACGGGTTCCAATTTAAATCCGCGGATTTCAAACCGAACAATAGATTGCTTATGAAAGGGCTCGGCACCGCGCCGAGCACTTTCTTTTTTGTTCTGTGCTTTGCACAGATTTGGATTTTAGCATAATATACATAAGTTCCGCGGGGGATTTGTCGAATGTTGCTAAAAATTGTAATTGTTTATGAAAAGGGGTTGAAATTTGATTTTGCTTGTGATAATATATATATAGATTATTATAATAGGTTATTATGCGAGCGCGAGAGCTGCTCCCCTTTTCCTACGATTTTAGGGGCGCCTTGGGGCAGAGCTTGCACTTGAAAAGATGAGTATACACTCAAAAAGACGAGCTTGCGCTTAAACGATTAGCTTGTGCTTGAAAAGGTGAGCTTGCTTTTGAAAAGACGAGCTTGCATTGAAAAGTTGAGTATACACTCAAAAATGTGTTTGCGCTTAAAAAGTGAGTTTAACTCGGGAAGGATAAGACGATGATTTACGATTTACAGAAAGCAAGTATAACCAAGAGAATATCTGCTTTTTTGCTTGACGTTATTTTGTTCGTCATTATTTCAACCGGTGTTATGGCGCTTGTGTCCGCCATTGTGGGCTTCGACGGTTATATCGAGCGCATTGACGAGATACGAACCGAATATTGCATTGAGTACGGGGTCAATCCCGACGCCAGCGACGAGGAGCTTTCTAAGCTCACGGAGGAAGAGCGGGCAAAGTACGAAGCGGCTGATGCCGCCTTCTCAAAGGACGAGGAGGCTGTCAAGCTGTATCAGACGGTGCTTTCGCTTGTGCTTCTGATGGTGAGCATCAGCCCCTTTGTAGGTTGCCTGGTCGTCGATTTTGTTATCCCGTTATTTTTACGTAACGGGCAGACGCTGGGTAAGAAGATATTCGGCATCGGACTTATGATGGTAAACGGCGTTAAGATAACGTCCACCGCGCTATTCGTGCGCGCGTTGCTTGGTAAGTACGTGCTTGAGACGGCGGTGCCGATGCTGCTTATCGTTATGGCACTGTTCGGGCTTGGAGAAGCCACTATCCTCTTTGCCGTGGTGTTCGGCATTATCGCCGTCAATACAGCGTTCCTGTTTGTAAACAGCAAGCGTTCTCTCCTTCACGATTACCTTTCTTATACGGTGTGCGTGGATATGGCGAGCCAGATGATATTCGAGAATATCGACGAGCTTAATGCTTATAAGGCGAGAGTAGATGCTGAAAGAGCAGAGGACCGAGACTGATCCCGACGGTATTTTTTGGTGAGACCGGAAGGGACGTTCTAGAAACGTAAGTGAGACGCTGTGTTGTATAATAGCGGTACTTCCTACCCTCGTTTTGGAACCTCGACGTATTCATACCGCAAGCGGTATGCATCAGCACGCAGGTGTTATCTTCGCGTTCGATGTTTATATTGTATTCTATTATATAAAAATATATAAAAAATAAATTTCACTTTCAGGGAGGTTATATGAAAGTAGAACTTCAAAATCTAACCAAAATTTTCCCCAGCCGTAACAAAAAATCCGGCGAGCAGGTGGTTGCGGTAAACAACTTCACCTTTGCTATTCCGGACGGCAAGCTCGTAGGTCTTCTCGGTCCTTCCGGATGCGGTAAAAGTACCACGCTTTATATGATAAGCGGCCTTCAGCAGCCCACTGCGGGAAAAATCTTCTTCGGCGATGAGGACGTAACTGAGCTTTCTCCCGAGAACAGAGGCATCGGTCTCGTTTTCCAGAACTACGCTCTTTATCCTCATATGACTGTTAAGCAGAACATCCTCTTCCCTCTGCAGAATCTCAAGGGCGAGGATAAAATGACCAAGGAGGAAATGCTTGAGGCTGCGTACCACGCGGCAAAGCTCGTTCAGATTGACGAGCTTATGGACAGAAAGCCCTCCGAGCTTTCCGGCGGTCAGCAGCAGAGAGTTGCTATCGCGCGCGCACTTGTAAAGATGCCTCGCGTTTTGCTTCTCGACGAGCCCCTCTCCAACCTTGATGCGCGCCTGCGCCTTCAGACCCGTGAGGAAATCAGAAGAATTCAGAAGGAGACCGGCATTACGACCATCTTCGTAACCCACGACCAGGAGGAGGCAATGAGCATCTCCGACGTTATCGTAGTTATGAAGCTCGGCGTTGTTCAGCAGATTGGTAAGCCTCAGTCGGTTTACGACGACCCGAAGAACCTGTTCGTTGCTAAGTTCCTCGGAACTCCTCCCATTAACGTGTTCGACGGCAGAGTTGAGGGCGGCAAGCTCTGGCTCGGCGAGGACTGCGTTCTTGACGTTCCCGGCGTAGAGGACAAGCCTGTTCACGTCGGTATCCGTCCCGAGGGCTTCGTTCCCGTAGACGACGGCGCGCTTGTATGCAAGCTCTCCAACGTTGAGGTTATGGGACGCGACGTTTCTATCGTATCTACTCACGCGGCATCCGCTAACCCCGTTGTACGTTCTATCGTTGACGCAGACTACAACATCAAGGTTGGCGCGGAGTCCGTTGCATTCGCTCTTAAGCCCCACAAGGTATTCCTCTTCGATAAGGAAACCGAGGAAAGAATTTATTTCGGTAACCAGAAGCCCTCTGACAACGTAGAGGAGAACTGATTATGGCTGAAGTATTAAAGAAAGTAAAGCACGGCGTCTGGGACGTTTTCTGTGTCGAGTGGATATGGAAAAGGTTCTGCGTTGACAACGTGTATAAAAAATTCGATAAATGGAAGGGCTGGCTCTATCTTTCGCCTGCTATTATCCTTCTGCTTATCTTCACCGTATGGCCTATCTTCAACACTGTAAGAATGGCGTTCCTTGAGGATTACAACTCACTCCTTGCCAACAGACCCGGCGGATGGGAGTTCGAGGTAGGATTCGGCAACTTTGCGAAGGTCGTTCAGTACGGCGAGTTCACAACCTGTCTTACAAACACGCTTCTTCTTTGCGTGCTGACGGTTCCGCTCTCCACCATACTTGCGCTTATCATCGCGGTATGCCTGAACTCCATTAAGTTCCTCTCCAGATTTATCCAGACTATATTCTTCCTGCCCTACGTTACAAACTCCATAGCTATCGGTATGGTATTTGCGGCTATGTTCTCTGTCGTCGGTAACTTCGACTCGGGACTTGTTGATACCTACGGTATCATAAACAACGTTCTGGGCTGGTTCGGCGCCGACCCCATTGACTGGATGGGCACGGGCTCCTATACTATAGGCGAATTCCCCTGGCCCAGCTACGTAGTTATGGTTATTTATATAGTATGGAACGCGCTGCCCTTCAAAATACTTATTCTCCTCGGCGGTCTGCAGAGTGTAAACAAGCAGTACTACGAGGCAGCGAAGGTTGACGGCACCTCCCGTACCAGAGTATTTACGAGAATTACGGTTCCGCTTCTTTCTCCTATGATTGCATACGTCGTAATCACCGGCTTTATCGGCGGCTTCAAGGAGTACTCCTCCATCGTCGGCGTATTCGGTGACGGTATGGGTCCCATCGGAGATGCGGGCAGCTTGAATACTATGGTAGGATTTATTTACGACGCGCTTCCTCAGCAGCAGCTCGGACGTGCAAGTGCGGCGGCCCTTATTCTCTTCGGCATAATCTTTATCGTTACTATGATAAACCTTGCCGTGTCGAAGAAGAAGACACATTATTAATAAGGAGGTATCACAAATGTCTGAAAATAACGTAAATCTTCAGGCTGAGGACATTGAAGTCAAAGCCGAAGCTAGAGAAACGACTGAAGTGGCATCTCCCACCCTTAACACTATGGCCGAAAGGGATATGGCGAAGATCACAGCGCGCCAGAAGGTAGTAAAGGTGCTTGTTAAGGTTGCGCTCTACGCCTTCCTGCTTACTATGGCGCTTATCGTCCTGTTCCCCTTCTATTGGATGCTTATCTCGTCTGTAAAGTCCCTTGAAGAGTACAACCTGGCAGCTCCCACCCTCTTCCCTCAGGAGTTCCACTTCGACAACTACACCAAGGGCTTTGAGATTGCACAGCTCGACGTGCTGTTCCTTAACACCGTATACGTCGGTATCGTATCCACCGCGCTCTCTCTTGTTATTACGGTAATCTCGGCGTTCGCATTTGCGCGCCTTGAGTTCAAGGGAAAGAACGCGCTCTTCGCAGCGCTCCTCGCTACGATGATGATACCCGGCGAGCTTTTCACCATCACAAACTACCAGACCATTAACAACTTCCTCGGACTTAACTCCCTCGGACGCGAGCTTGGCTCCGACTTCTTAAAGTCCATCGGTAACTGGTCTAACACCTATACGGTTCTTATTATACCCTTCCTCGTAAGCGTATTCTATATTTATCTGCTCCGTCAGAACTTTATGCAGATACCGAACGAGCTTTACCTTGCGGCAAAGGTTGACGGTACAAGCGATATCAAGTATCTTTGGAAGGTTATGATACCCCTCGCGCTTCCTACCATTATATCTATCACTATACTTAAGATGATGGGCGCGTGGAACTCCTACGTTTGGCCAAGACTCGTTGCTAACGACGATGCCCATAAGCTGATAACCAACGGCTTACGCAGCGCATCCTTCGTTGATGAAGCGACGAATATGACCCATTACCCTCAGCAGATGGCGGCTGTCGCTATCGTATCCCTCCCTCTGTTCCTTGTATTCCTCTTCCTTCGTAAGTACATTATGAAGGGCGTATCAAGAAGCGGTATCAAGGGATAAAATGCAAAAAGCTGTGTGCTTTGCGCTTTGCGGAATGTGAAATTTTAGTGTAAAGTTTTTGTTTGTTCGACTTCGCATTTTGCGGAGAAAAGACGGTGAAAACTTACGTTTTGTAAATTCCAATTTACATTTTTAGTGTTAAATGCGGAAAACCGCTTAACAAATATTAAACCGAAAGGGAAATCACAATGAAGAAAAGAATAATTGCTATGCTTCTCCTCGTGGTGATGATTGCGACTGCCTGCCTGACTCTTACCAGCTGCGGCGAGGAAGAGGACGACAGACTCCATATCACCTTCTACCACACAATGGGAGAAAACCTCAGAAAGGTACTCAACGAGTACGTAAAGCAGTTCGAGGCTCTTTACCCCGAGTACAAGATTGACCACGAGCAGATCGGCGGCTACGATGACGTGCGCGACCAGATTGCTACCGAGATTACAGCAGGCAAGCAGCCTAACATCGCTTACTGCTATCCCGACCACGTTGCTCTTTACAACCTTGCTCTTGCTGTAAAGACTCTTGACGGTTACATTGACAGCAAAGAGACTGTTACCCGCGCAGACGGCTCAACCGAAATTCTCGGTCTCACCGACGAGCAGAAGGCTGACTTCATTCAGGCTTACTACGAGGAAGGCCGCCAGTTCGGCGACGGTCTTATGTACACAATGCCTCTTTCCAAGTCCACAGAGGTTCTTTACTACAACAAGACCTTCTTCGACGTAGCAAAGGCAATCTACACCTCCGACGTTGAGCTTGACGTCAACGGCAAACCCACTCCCGTCTACGAGACCGATGCTGAAGGCAACGTGCTTAAGGACGATAAGGGCAATAACGTTATTGCTTACGAGAAGGATGCTAACGGCGAGTATATTCTCGACGCGAACGGTGCGAAAATTCCCAAGACTAACCCCAACCCCAACAAGGGCAACTCTATGTACGACCTCTTCATTCCCACCGACTGGGATGAGATGAAGCTTATCTGCCAGCGCATAATCGCAATCGAGAACGACAGACTTACCGAGAAGCAGAAGACTGCAGAGGGCGTTACCTTCATCACCGATGAGAACGGCTACAAGATTTACGTTGACAAGGACGGCAAAAAGATTGCCCAGGTTATTCCTCTCGGCTACGACTCCGAGTCCAACTGGTTCATCACTATGTGCGAGCAGATGGGTCTTCCTTACACCTCTGCTACCGGCGAGAAGTTCCTCTTCAACACCGCAGATCACCACGCATTCGTAGAGGAGTTCAGAGAATGGTACGTTAACGGCTACGTAACCACTCAGGAAATCCACGGCGCGTACACCTCCACCCTCTTCACCGCTAAGAGCGGTACCAAGTCCTACATGTCCATCGGTTCCTCCGCAGGTGCTACCCACCAGCGTCCCTCAAAGGATGCAAGCGGCAACTATCCCTTCGACGTAGGAATTGCTTCCATCCCTCAGTACAACGAGGAAGCTCCCAAGGTTATCTCCCAGGGTCCCTCCCTCTGTATCTTCGAGGCATCCCAGGAGGAGATGAAGGCTTCCTGGCTCTTCGTTAAGTTCCTTTGCACCAACGTTCAGTTCCAGGCTGACTTCTCCCGTGAGTCCGGTTACGTTCCCGTAATCAAGTCTGTTGATACCGACCCCATTTACAGCGATTTCCTTGCTAACGCTAACGGCGGCGACAATATCGCAGCTCTTTCCGTTAAGGTATGTCTTGAGCAGGAGGATTACTACTACACCTCTCCTGCATTCAACGGCTCCTCCAAGGCTCGTGACGAGGTTGGTAAGCTTATTCAGTCCTGCTTCAAGATCAGTAAGGAGGTCTCCGACGTTCCCGCTGAGATTAAGAAGCTCTTCGACAAGGCTATCTCCGAGTGTAAGTACCACGCTCAGTAAGCCTGACTTAAGGTTATGAAGATGAGCAAGGCTACAGTCAAAATATGTGCGTTGCTTCTCCTTCTTTGTTCGGTTGTCTCCTGCTTCGTCGCCTGCGGCGGAAAAGAGGTCGATTACGTATCCGAGCTTAAGCTGGATATGACGAGCGACACTCTGAAGCAGGAGGTCACCGTCTACAAGCCCATTGACGGAGACACCACGCACTTCAACTTTGAAAATTCCTCAGCCCTTCCCGAGGAGGCGAAGGCTGACGGCTACTTCAAGGCGAGATATCTCGCCATCAACACCCCCGAATCTACCGGTAAGATAGAGGAGTGGGGAAGAAAGGCATCTGCCTTCACCAAGGCTACGCTTGCGGGCGCTGAGTCCATTATCGTCGAGTCCGACGACGGCAAGTGGAATCCCGATTCCACAGGCTCAAGATTTATGGTTTGGGTCTGGTACAGAACCTCAGCTGACGGCGAGTACCGCAACCTTAACCTTGAGATACTCCAGAACGGTCTGGCAGTTCAGAATAACGCCTCGGGCAACCGCTACGGCGATATCTGCGCGAAGGCTTATAACCAGGCAAGAGAGCAGGGCCTCTACGTTCACTCCGGTGAGAAGGACCCCGATTTCTTCTACGGTGCTGCTATAAAGATGACCCTCAAGGAGCTTCGTCTCTCTATTGACGATTACATCACGACCAACGTTGCGGTTGAGGGTGTTGTAACCTGCAACGACGGTAACAACGGCGTTTACATCGAGAGCTACGACGAGGAAACCGAGAGATACTACGGCGTTTACGTTTACTACAGCGCAAATCCCGCTTACGGTATTCCCGCAATGCTCACCGAGGGCAACCTTGTGAGAGTTGTCGGAAACGTAACCGACTTTGACCCCGATAATCCTCAGATATCCGGTCTTATCTACAACATTCGCGACACCGAAAACGAGTTCCAGATGAAGAAGCTGGGCGAGGGCTACGAGGCGGCATACGTTGAATACACTGCCGATGAGTACGTAAACGGCAAGGACACCTTCACCGTCGGAGACGAGGATAAGGAGTTCAAGGTTTCCGAGCTTATTCTCGGCACCACCGTTTCGATGAAAAATCTATACGTCGAGAGCGTTTACACCTCCCCGAAAAGCGGCGCGATGACTCTCCACTGTAAGGTTGACGGCGTTGCCGTTGAGGTCAGAACCAACGTTCTCTACGACGCGCAGAACAATCTTATCACCGCTGAATACTTCGAGGGCAAAACCTTCGACGTTAAAGGCGTTGCAGACATTTACGAGGGCTCCTACCAGATAGCGGTACACTCTCTCGATTATTTCACCTTCCATTAATTAAATGGGCGGTATGGACCGCAAACCTCATTAATCTGAGCGGCAGTAAGCACCGCCAATCTGATTAACCCAAAGGGCGACACAGACCGTCAAGGCTTATTAGCTTAAATGACGGTATGAACCGCCAAAGCAATTAATCCTAACGGCGGTATGGACCGCCAAGCAAAAACTTTATAACGGGCGGCTGTGCCGCCCGGGTCAAACCTTTCGTAAATTAATTAATTTATAATTAATTTAAAAATAAAAACAAGAAAAGGAGAAACCATGAAAAAACTGTTAGTTTTACTTCTTGCGCTTGTAATGTGTGTAGTTGGCCTTACCGCCTGCTTCACCAACACTCCCCCCGCAGAGGACGAGGGCGGAGAAATCGAATACAAGCTTGACAAGGCAGTAGCTTACGTAAGATCTCTTTACCTCGGTGAAGAGGTCAAGGAAGAAGGCTCAGACGTTGGTATCATTACCAAGTATGCCGACTTCAAGCGCGTTTCCAGCGTTCCGATTGCAGGCGTTATGTACGAGGTAGTCTGGACCGTTAGCGAAACTGACGAGACCAAGGTTAAGGTTATCCAGGGCTCCGGAACCACCGAGACCGTAATCGACGTTGACGAAAAGACTCAGGAGGACATCGAGTTCACCCTTACCGCTACGGTTAAGGCAGGCGACGGCACCTCCGAAACCATCACCTTCAACGTTCTTATTCCTAAGTATGAGGTTATTACCTACGAGGAATACAGAGCGAAGGCAGACGGCGAGAGCGCAACCATCGAGGGTATCGTTGTTGCACTTAACTCCAAGTCTGCAGGCAACAAGCGTAACCACATCTTCCTTGTTGATGCACAGGGCAAGGGCGGCTACTACGCTTACGATATGGGTGATGACCCTGTTAAGCTTGGTATTGAGGTTGGTATGACCGTTGCTGTAAGCGGCGAGGTTGATATCTACCAGGGTATGTACGAGCTTAAGGGCGCAACCGCAAGAATTATCAATCCCGAGAAGACCACTCCCGCAGCTATCGACGTTTCCGCTAAGTTCGGCGCAGGCGATGATATTCTCGAGTACGTAGGCGCTCTTGTTACCGTTAAGGGCGTTGAAATCGGTGGCCAGGAGCTTGGCGGCACCAGCGAGTACCTCTTCTTCAGCCTTAACGGCAGGGAGAGCTATATCAGAACCTACGTTACCGACCTTCCCACAAGC
The DNA here is from genome assembly GCA_017481225.1 of Clostridia bacterium. Taxonomy (GTDB): domain Bacteria; phylum Bacillota; class Clostridia; order Oscillospirales; family CAG-272; genus UBA1740. The sequence goes on along the minus strand of JAFUPM010000086.1, from coordinate 8,608 downwards.
TTCGTGCTTGAGAGAAACGCAGATGACGAGCTTGTTTGCGCATCTAAGGCAGTTATCGATGCAGCTCACGCAGCAAAGAAGGACTGGACCGCTAACGTAACAGGTGTTCTTATTGCATATAACGGCGCACCTTACCTTATGCCCGTTGGCGAGGATTGCTTCGAGTATCTCACCTACGTTGAGAAGACCCCCGAGGTTAAGATTTCCCGCGAGCTTGAAGCGCTTGAGCTTGTTACCAAGCTTTCCGCTGATAAGGTTGTTGACGTTATAGTAGCAGGCGTGGATTACACCGAGGTTGTTATCAGCTGGAGCTCCAACAGCGAGTATGCAGTTGTAAACGGCAACCAGATTAGCTTCACTATTCCCGAGAGCGCAACCACCGTTACCATTACCGCAACCGGTACTATCGGTGACGTAAGCGCAACCAAGACCTTCGAGGTTGAGCTTGCTCCCAATACCTTCGTTCTTTCCGAGGGCGTTCCTTACTACTTCGGCTTCGAGGGCGCTGACGGTATGCAGTACCTTGACGGTGCAAACGCAGGCGGCAAGGAGTTCCGTTGGAACCTTACCACCGACAATCTTCTCGCTGCTTACTACTTCGTAGAGATTGCAGGCGAGGGCGAATACTACATCTATTACGTAAATGATGAGGGCGCAAAGACCTACCTCAACATCGTTAAGAACGGCACGTACACCAACCTTCTTGCAGGCCCCGAGGGCGTTTCCAAGTGGGTATGGAACGCAGAGCTTGATGCTCTTGCAGTTGACGTTGACGGCACCGTTTACGTTCCCAAGAATTATAACGGTTACACCAACGTTGAGGCGAAGAGTGCCGATTACGAGAATGGCGCAACCTACGTGCTTAGCCTTATCTCGGTTGGCTTCAACTTCGGCTTTGAGGGCGCTGACGGTATGCAGTACCTTGACGGTACTACCGTTGCTGACAGAAACTTCCGTTGGAACCTTACCACCGACGCTTCTCTTGCGGCTACCTTCTACGTAGAGGCTGCTGAGGGCGGTTACTACTTCTACTTCATGAAGGACGGCGCAAAGACCTATATCAACATTGTTGAGAACGGCACTTACATAAACCTTCTTGCTGGTGACACCGGCATTTCCGTTTGGGTATACAACGATACCCTTAACGCATTCACCGTAAGTCTCAATGACAAGATTTACGTTCCCAAGAACTACAGCGGTTATACCAACGTTGAGGCTAAGACCGACGATTATCTTGCAGACCAGGATACCACCTACTGCCTTGACCTCTTCCCCGTTGGCTATGCTCCCGCAGCAGACGATGATAACACCGGCTCCGAGGGCGGCGAGACTCCCGACCAGCCCGGCACAGGTGAGGGCGGCGAGACTCCCGATGCTCCCGCTGCATCTGCTCCTGAGGCAGGCAAGGAGTACTTCTACGGCTTCGAGGGCGCTGACGGCAAGCAGTACCTTGACGGTACTACCGTTGCTGACAGAAACTTCCGTTGGAACCTTACCACCGATGCTTCCGCAGCAGCTATCTTCGTTCTTGAGGATGCAGGCGACGGCGCATTCTACGTAAGCTTCACTAAGGACGGCGTTAAGACCTACGTTAACATCGTTAAGAACGGCACTTACACCAACCTTCTTGCAGGTGATGCTCCCATATCCAAGTGGGTATGGAATGCAGACCTTGGCGCACTTGTAGTTGACGTTGACGGCACCGTTTACGTTCCCAAGAATTATAACGGTTACACCAACGTTGAGGCAAAGACCCTTGATTACGAGAATGGCGCAACCTACGTTCTTTCCTTCCTTGCAGGACAGGAGAGCGGTGGCAACACCGAAACTCCCGACCAGCCCGGCACAGGTGAGGGCGGCGAGACTCCCGACCAGCCCGGCACAGGCGAGGGCGAGGGAACCACTCCCGACACTCCCGTAGCACAGGGTATGTACCTTGCTGCAGTAGTTGACGGTACCGTTTACTACTTCACCGGCACGGTTGCAAGCGGTAAGGGCGTTGTTACCACAAACGTTTCCGAGGCAGCGGTTATTTACGGCGAGCAGGGCGCTAGCGAGGACGGCGCATATATCTACATTCTTGTAGATGGCGTGAAGAAGTATCTTGCTGTTACAGCTAACAAGACTGCAGGTCTCGGTCTTGTTGATACTCCCTTTGAGCTCTTCCTCTATGAGGGCGACGGCTATGCCGTTATTTACGACAAGGAAACAGGCCGTGGCTTTGCACTTTATCAGGGCAAGGACCTTCGTACCTATGCGGTAAGCTCTCCTAACAACTTCACCGGTGCAAATGCTGCATTCGGTATTATGCCTGTTAGCGAGAATAACTAATATTTGAGATAAATCAAATATCATAAAACGCAAAGAAAACAGAGGACTCGTTCCTCTGTTTTCTTTTTTGTCGACTTATAATGTCTTTTTTGCTACAATTAAATAAGAAGCGTCCAAAACCGCTTGACTATGCCTTTAAAAAATAGTAAAATAGAAGTAACGTATAATAAAACGGAGATTTTATGAAAAAACCATTTAGAATTATATCGGCACTTCTTGCGCTGGTTATGACGCTGTCGCTCCTTGTGGGGTGCGTGAGTCAAGGGCAGGAGGGTGGCGGCGAGGCGACACCTCCCGTTATTACGTCGCTGAAAATTGTGGGCGACGAGACCCGCGAGCTTGAATTGTCGGGCATTTGTATACTTGAAATAGACCAGCCTATGAGTGTTCTGGACCACGTTTCCTGGAGCGTTGAGGGCGATGCGGTGACCGTTGACGGATACGGCGTTGTTGTGGCTGTCAAGTACGGCACGGCAACCGTCAGGGCAACCTACGGCTTCCTTTCGGACAGCGTGACCTTTAACGTGGTTGGCGGACCCGACGGTGACGTGGGTGACGGCGACGGCTCTGATATTGGCGGAGGCAGCTCGGGCGGCGGAACGTCAGACGGCGGAAATGGCGGCACAGGTAGCGGAAGCGGTAACACGGGTGACGGAAACGGCAACACGGGTGGCGGAAACGGTAACACAGGTGGCGAAAACGGCAACACGGGTGGCGGAAACGGCGGCGCATTGGATACGCCCGACCCTTACGTCGGTGTGACAAAGGACGATTTCTATTCGAATTACACCCCTGCCACAAGCTTTGCGGACGCCTACTACCGCACACAGCACGGCTTCCTTTCCGGTGAGCTGGAGATACCCTCCATGGCACCGACTGTAGACGGAAACAGACCTATGAAGGGCGGTCTTTACGTCAGAAACACCGATATGCACTACGAGGACGGCGGCAACACCTACGTCGTATATGACTCGGAGGGAAGGGTGGCGTTCAAGGTATACCGTGGCGCGGCGTACATAACCCTTGAGGAGGTTGCGGCATATATGTTCGCCTTCGGCGGTACGGACGGAGCCTTTCCCGCTAACTACTCCAGCAAGAAAAAGCCCAGTCCCACCGGCAGTATCTGGGGCGAATATCTGAGAGGTAATCATTCCTACTTCTCGGGAGATACGGAGCAGTATCCCCGTGAGCCCGAGCTGCCGAACATTATGGGCTGCGGCGGCAGACTGCAATATTGGGAGATGGATATAGGCTCTGTTGGCTACAACAACGGCAACAAAATATCCCGCGGTGCCTGCCGCATCGTATACGGGCGTAACGATTTGGACCGCGACGGAGTGTACGAAAAAGGGGAGCTTCACCTCTTCTATACCTATAACCATTACGATGACTTTACCGAGTACCTCAACTATAAGAACGGCTGGGGCGAGATATTCGGCTACGAAACCAACGGCTCCTCTGCAAGCCGCGGACCTTCGCCCTACGTGGAGGTAGCATACGGCAGCTTCACGGCAGACGGTGCCTCGGTTGTTGAGTACGCTCTGATTATTCCTCCCACGAATAAGCGAGACAGAGCCGCGGCATAAATTGATAAAAGCGAGGAAGAGCCGCGACTGAGCGAGGAAAAGCAAAGGGAAAATAATAAAAATACAGGCAAATAATGGCACAAAACTTACTAAAAGTGGCAAAAATATCTGTTTTTGATGTTATAAATATAGCATTTGGGTTTATTAAGTCAACTATTGAAAAACAAATGCAAGGTGAAAAATGAATCTTATTGCTTATCTTTTCCTTCTTATGAAGGGGATTATTTACGGGTTAACACCGTACTTTACAGGCGAGCTTTCCAAGTCCTATGACGTTATTGACATTTTAGCGCTCCGATTTCTTTTGAGCTTTTTCGCAATGTGGCTGCTTAAGAGCCTTAAAATTGTCAAAGTAGACGTAGGAATAAAGAATTTTATAAAAAAAGAGCATCGTCTGCCAAACTTGAAATACCTGCTTTTGGCGGGGCTTTTCGAGCCCGTTCTTTATATGTTTTTTGAAACGATGGGAATTTCGATGACCTCGTCTATCACAACGGCTGTTATTCTATCGCTTTCGCCTATAAGCAGCAGTATTTTGGAATGGGTATTTTTCAAGACACATCCGACCCCTATGCAAGGCGTATTTCTCGGCTGCGGAATTTTAGGCGTAATATATATTGCTATCAACACGTCTGCCGATGGCGGGGAAAGCAGCACTCTGGGCATAATATTCCTTGTTCTTGCTATCCTGTCGGGAAATCTATTTTGTGCCTTCTCGAAAAAATCCTCCGCTAAATTCACCGCCTTTGATATAACGTATATTTCCTGTATGCTTGGCGCGGTAGCCTTTAACGCAGTGAATATTATCAGGCATATTATTGTGGGCGATATTATCCATTACTTTGACCCCTATCTCATACCCGAAAATCTGTTAAGCTTCCTTTTCCTTGGAGTTGGGTCTACGATTATTGCAACCGCTATGAACAACTATGCTATTTCCAAGGTCCCAATGTCAACTCTTGCGGCATTTGGCGGCGTTTCGACCGTAGTCACCGTTTTAGTCGGCGCAACCTTGGGCGCAGAGAGCATTCGCTTCTATCACCTTATCGGCTTCCCGCTTATATTTGCCAGAATGGTAGGCGTCAGCGCAATAACCATGATGAAGGATAGGAAAAAGCAGAAAATTGAAAAATCAAAATAACAATCTTTTTAGCGTGATACTCCAAGCGGAGTATCACGCTAAAACTAAGTTTGCCCTTACGGGCAAGTGAAGTTATCTTCAATAGTGAAGTTCACTTTGTGAGTGAAGTTTCGCCTGACGGCGAAGTGATGGGCAAACTTAACTTCTCTTGTGCGTAGCACAAACTTCACTGCGTAGCAACTTCACTTTTGCGATAGCAAAAACTTCACTAACATAAAAAGAGATAACTTTTCGACATTTTTTAAGCCGATTTGTTATCTCTTTCTGTTGTTATAAGGACATCACCCTTTGCGTTCTCTGTCTTTTTGTCGGTAGGTAAAATCTGCTTTGTGTAACATACCAACAGCGATTGCTTTTTTGCAAAAAGATGCGAAAAAGCAAATAATTGTTTGCAAAAAGCTATAAAAAGCATTAATCAACCTCTCGGTAAAAGTTGTAAAACACAAACCGAGAGGTTGCAAGAGGTCGCGAAAGTGTCAGTCGGATTTTCTTGAAAGCTTCTCGTAAGCCTCCATATTCGTCCGAGTGCAAAGCAGAGGGGTTATTGTGATATAGCCTGCCTCTGTCGCGACGGTGTCGCGAGTCATATCCTCGGGGCTGACGTCGGGGATTTTGCCGCCCATTTGCATATACATATTATCGCCCTCATAGATAAATTCGTCGGAGAAGTAGGGAGAGCCCTGCTTTGTTATCTTAAAGCCCTTGGGCTTTGGGGGAATGTTAACGTTGTAGAGGGGGTTTATATCAAGGTAGCCGCCCTTCGTTATGCGCTCCCAGACCGAGTCAAGCTCGGCGAGAGCCTCGTCTAGGGTCGTGGGATACGTGGAAAGCGCTACGCCCTTGCACCCGAGCCTGCCTGCCTCGAAAATCGCACCGACGGTACCCGAGTAAACCATATCCGCGCCGAGATTAACGCCGCGGTTTATGCCCGAGAGGACAAGGTCGTACTCTCTCCCAAGCCCCATAAAGCCAAACCTTACGCAGTCGGCAGGGGTGGAGTCGACGGAGTAGGCTTCTGTGCCGTTAAGGAAATCAACCTTTTTTATTTCAAAGTGCTTTGTGAACTCTATGCCGTGGCTTTTGCCGCTTTGCTCCACCTTGGGAGCTACGACGGTAATCTCCCCGAGCTTCATTGCCCATTCGGCAAGGGCGCGTATGCCCTCGGCATTAATGCCGTCGTCATTGGTTATCAGTATTCTCATTAGTTCCTCATACTTTTTTGTGTGCCGCGCTGTAAGCTTAGCTTCGAGTTATCTTAGCGTCGAGCAAATCTTAGCATCGAGCCAATCTTAGCTACGAGTAAATCTTAGTTCAGATTAATCTTAGCTACGCGTTAATCTTAGCTTTGAATTACAGCCAGCCCGTATTATTCTTTTTGTAATCTGTAAGAAGGGCGTCTGCGTCCTTTATGAGCTTTTTCATTTCCTTCTTTGAGTAGACCGTAGCGCCGCTTGCGCAGGCGTGGCCGCCGCCGTTGTAATTGTTGGCGAGCTTGTCTACGGTTACGAATCTTGAGCGAAGTCTGACTCTTATGGACCCGTCCTTTCCCTCGATAAAGGCAAGCCATATCAAGCTGCCCTTAATAGAATCCATAAGCGAAACGCTGGCGCTTGCCTCCTCGTCGGTAAGTCCGAAGCGCTTCTTCATAGAATTGGAGATATAAAGGTAGGCAACGCCGCCCTCGGTGAACTTCATTTTGCGACGGGCGTAAGCCTCGAACTTGTATTCCGAAAGGCTCTTCAAATATAGGTTTGCGTAGAGAGTGTCGGTATCTATGCCAACGCCGAGGATAACTCCCGCAAGGCGCATAGTCTCACCCGAAACGGAACGGAAGCGGAACCTGCCCGAGTCGGTAACCATACCCGTGTAGATGTAACGGGCTGCGGTCTCGTTGATTTTGAGCTGGTCCTTGAAGGTGTCGTAGAAGCAGGCTATCATCTCGCAGGCGGAGGAACGCTCCTCCTCAACCCACTCGTAGGCGGCGTAGCTCTCAATGGGAATATGGTGGTCTATCTTCACAAGCTCGCGGCAGAGGGAGTACTTCTGGTTTGAGATACGCTTCGCCGTTGCCGTATCGCAAACGATACCGAGGGCGTCACGGTACTCCTCGTCCGAGGCAAGCTCGTCCTCACCTCCAAGGAAGGCAAGATAGTCGGAGTGGTCGCAGTTCTGCAGGCGTATATCCTTGTCCTTGAAGGTCGCCTTGAGTATCTCGGCAAGTCCTCTGGAAGAGCCTACCGCATCTCCGTCGGGACGGAAGTGGCGGAAGATGAAAATTTTATCATATTCCTTGATTTTGTCAAGTATTATTTGCATTTTTTCTATATTCATTAGCTTTTCCTCTTTTTATAGAATTGAATTATTTGTGTAACTATCGCTGTTATTATCCGTCGGAGAGGGCGCAAAGCTCCTCAAGAAGCTCCATAGCCTCGGCTCTGTCGCGCAGGGTTGCGCCCGACGCCTTGGCGTGGCCTCCGCCGCCGTGCTTTGTGGCGATGGGATTGATGTTGAATTTATTTGACCTTATCTCGCAGAGGACACCGTCTTCGGTTTCGGTGAAGTTGACCCAGCTGTCAACGCCGCGCACCTCCGCCATAGTGTTAACCATTCCTCTTGAGAGGGTAAAGTTATCAACTCCGTAGGAGCGCGCCTCCTCAAGGTCGGTGTAGATGTAAGCTACTCCTCTGTCGGTCATCTGTATTTTCAAGATAAATTTAGCTCTCAGCTGTATTTTGGAGAGGTCGTCGGAGTAAAGGTTTGCGTAGATATCCGCCGTGTCGAAGGGAGTTTTCATCAGGTGAGAGGCAAGGGCGTGAGTTTTCGAGGATGTGGAGTCATAGCGGAATCTGCCCGAGTCGGTAACCATACCCGTATAGAGAGCCTTAGCACCCGTGGAATTTATGGGAAGTGCGCAGCTGCGCGCAAAGTCCGTAACTATACCGCAGCAGCTCTCGTAGGAGGTGTCGGTAAACTCCAGGTCACAAATCTTCTCGCAGAATATATGGTGGTCCATTCTTACGCTCTCTTTAGCGAGGGTGTATCTTTTGTCGCTGATGAGTGCCGCAGCCGAGGTGTCAAGGACGATAGCCAAAGCGCCCTCATAAACCGAGTCCTCTATTTCGTCCATAACCGACCCCTCCATAAAGGAGTACCTGCCTGCATTGTCGCCAACGGTATAAACCTTCTTTTCGGGGAAGCTTTCGCTGATGATATTTTTAAGTCCAATCTGGCTGCCCAACGCATCTCCGTCGGGGCTTGAGTGGCGGTGTATAATAACCGTGTCGTATTCTTTTATTTTTTCTAATATTTTATTAAACATAATCTGCTCCGTCGGATTTATTTGCGCTGTGCTTTCCTGCGCTTAACGTATATATTGTACCATACTTGGACTTGGTTTTCAATCTATTTTTCGACTTTTTGACAATTTTAGTTAATGTATATGTAAAACCCGCCCAAGCCCGGATTACGAGAACCCCCACAGCTCAAACTTCGCTTCGGGGAACCCCTATACGAGAACCCCCACAGCTCATACTTCGCGTCGGGGAACCCC
>JAFUPM010000085.1 GCA_017481225.1 Clostridia bacterium | reverse complement strand
GAGAAGGAAGGCGGCCGTTCCAAGCCCTTCTTCTCCGGCTACAGACCTCAGTTCTACTTCAGAACTACCGACGTTACCGGTATCATCACTCTTCCTGCTGACGTTGAGATGTGCCGTCCCGGCGACAACGTTAACATGAACGTTGAGCTTATCACTCCTATCGCTTGCGAGAAGGGTCTTCGTTTCGCTATCCGTGAGGGTGGTAGAACCGTTGGTTCCGGCGTCGTTGGTGAGATCCTCGGCTAATTCCCAAGTTTCAGTTTAACTGAAATTTAGGTTTACCCTAACAGTTCCCCGATGCGGCAAAAGTCGCATCGGGGAATTAAAAATTTTTTCCCGTAGCTGTACGAGAGTAAATTTTTGCTGAGTATAGCGAAGGGTACAATGATGTGATAATAATAGCTGTACAAAGGCTGCTTTTTGCCGGCATAGCGAATTTTTAATAATATAATAAAACCGGCTGTGCAAAGACTGCCTTCGGCTGATTACCGCTTGATTGACGGTAATGTAATAAAATAAAGATTATCACGTTAAAACTCCGCATAATTTATAATCTTTTAGAGTGTAATATTCCGATACGCAAGGAATATAATAATACAAGTGAATATACTTTGGGGATTGGTGAAATTCCATACCGGCAGTAAAGTCTGCGAAGAGCTACAGCTCCCGATAAGGTGAGTAGTTAAACTACGATTCCTTAACCGACGGTAAAGTCCGGATGAGAAAAGTGAAAGAGAGCAGGGAACACTCTGCTTATATCCCCCGAGCTGTCGGGGCTTTTCTTTTACCCAGAGAAATGAGGTAATAAAGAAATGAATAATAAAAAAGTAAATGTGAGAGCATTGTGTGCTGTGGCAATGTTCACAGCTCTGTCTATAGTCGCCGCTTGGGCTACGAAATGGCTCACCGTGGCGCATCTTACCTTTGATGCAAAGGATGCGGTAATAACCATTGCCGCCTATATATACGGACCTTTGTCGGGCGTTGCTATCTCTCTTGTTTCCGCCACCATAGAAACCTTGACTATGGGTGGAGGTACAGGCTGGTACGGCTTTATGATGGACTTTCTGTCATCTGCTTCCTTCTCGGTTATAGCCTCGGCCATTTATATGAAGAAAAGAGATATTAACGGAGCGCTGCTCGGACTTGGCGGCGCAATAGTCGGAAACGTGGGAATTATGCTTCTGGTTAACACCTTCGTGACTCCTCTCTATTTAGGGTTGCCGCTGTTTCATCCTGCTGTTATGGATATGCTTCCCACCCTCGTTTTACCCTTCAACCTTGCAAAGGGACTTATGAACAGCGCCATAGCGATGTTCGCCTACAAGCCCGTAGCCATTGCTCTGAGACGGGCGAAGCTCGCCGAGGGCGCAGGCTTTGGCAAGCTGACCTTCAACCGCAACTCCGTCCTTATACTTATCTTTGGCGGAATAGGGGTTATTTTGTCGGTTGCATTATTCTTGATTTTGATATATATGTGGTAACAGAGCAGTGCAATTGTAAAAGAAAACGAATTCTAATATAACTTTACTTCAATGCAAAATTTCATAAAAAACACCGAAAATGCAAATAATTATTTGCTTTTTGCGGTGTTTTTTTGCTTTTATTAGAGCATAAATGAAAATTAAACATCGAGATAAAGTGAGCAATTTTGAAAATGCTTTCTGCCCTTGACGGGGCTTCTTAAACCGTAGCAGAGAATAAGGGTTGCACAAAAAGCAAATGGAAATTTTGTACAGTTTGCCACTTGATTATTGCGGCCAAAATATTTATAATATATGATAGGAAGATATTTACACGCAAATTCTTTATATTGAAACAAAAATTTTAAAGTTAATTCTTTACGAAAATCACTCTTATTCCATCGCTATAAGGAGAAAGAAATGAAGAAAAAGCTACTAGCTACACTTACGGTTATCTTCGCCCTTGCTTTGACGCTTGCCTTTGGTATAAGCGCACTCGCGGCTGGCGACGGCGGTACAGAGGGGACCTCTGTTGCCTCGGATAACGTTGAGCTTATACCCAAGATTGTAAGTAAGAACGTGTCCTATGCGTCCTCATTACATATCTACTACGCCGTACCCGTGTCAACGGTTAGAGAGGGCGCTACCGTATCTATGGAGTTCTACAAAAGCACTCCCGACGGTAACTCGCCCACCTATACCGTAACAGAATACGAGAAGCAGAAAATTTCGGCAATTACCGGTGTGAACGAGGATTATTACGTCTTTCGCTCCTACGGCTTTGCCGCGAAGGACATAGGTGATGAAATATACGCCGTTCCCGTTGTTACCGACGGCGACAGCGTTATCCGCGGTGAGGCGGTGAAGTACAGCATAGCTGAGTATTGCTACGAGAGGCTCTACAAGGCTGCGTTCATTACCAAAACCAAGTCCGACGGTATGGATTATTTCCGCCGCGAGCTGTATCTTAACGTTCTTGAGTACGGCGCGGCAGCACAGCAGCTCTTTTATATAGACAAGGGGCAGTATGTTGACCTGATTAACGATAATACCTACTACGCGCTTAACTCCGTAGTGAACGGCGATGCTTACGGCTTCGGTATCGCGGGCGACACCATAGGCGTAACCTACGACGGCACGGTAAAGGTTGGAATGGAATTCGACGGTTGGATTGTAACAACATACGTTAACGGCGTAAAGTCGGTTGAGGTTATAAAGCAAAGCTCCTTCATTCTTGAGCTTGTAGCCGGCGGCTGTGTTGTCGAGCCAAGCTACGTAATCACCGACCCCATTGCGGTACAGGAGGAAGAGGACAAAAAGCTCATTAACGAGAAGTGGGCGAACCTTGAGATATACGTCGTAGACAAATACGGCGAAGAGGTAGGACTTGACCTTATCGCGGCGCTGCGCGAGCTTTACTCTATGTATACCGACGATATCGTCGATTGGTCCGCAAGCCTCTACGCAAAGGGCTTCAACGACCTTGAGGGCGGCAATTGGGCAGGCGGCTACTACGCCTCTACGGGCGGCAGAGACACCGCAGGCCTCGGTCCCGACGTTCAGTGTACCGAGCAGATGCTCAGATTTATCAACACCTCGGGTATGGCAGACCACGCAGGCGGAGTTTCAAAGGTTATTCCCGATTGGATGCTCTACGAGATGACCTATTTTGCTCTTTCTCTCCAGGATTCCAACGGCTACTTCTATCATCCCCAGTGGGGCAAGGAAGCTACCGACGCCCACCTTTCCCGTCGCGGACGCGACCTCGGTTGGGCTTGTGACCTCCTCGTGCGAGGCGGCGTAGTTCCTAAGTACGCTACTCCCAACGGCATCTTTACCAAGGCTGAGGTTGCGGCATCGGGCGTCAGCGCGGACGAGTATCTTCATATGCTTATTGAGGCAGGACTTGTAGATGAGTCTCTGGCTCCTTCGTCCTACTTCACCTACGTAGACTCTCTTAACGTCGGTGAGTCGGCTTATCTTACCGAGAGCATCAGCGGCTCCGTGGTATACGCCGTATCCAAGGTCGTATCCGTTGCCAGCGACTCCAGCACCGCCCACCTTGAAAGCTACGAGGGCTTCCTTAACTACCTCGTACACGAGGTGCTTCCCGAGATGCAAATCGATCCCTACACTATGGGTAACGAGTTCGCATCGCAGATTTCTCAGTTCACTATTGCAAACGACAATCTCCTTAATACCTACGGTACCTACACCTGGTCCTCCGACGATGACGCAAGCTTCGAGGAATACGACGGTCTGACTCTCAAGGAGATGACAATAAAGGGACTTAACTCGGTTATCAATCCCGAGACGGGACTTTGGGGCAATCTTACGGATGAGAACCCCACGGGTACGGAGTTCCTCTACACCAACGGATTTATGAAAACCTCCTCGGTCTACAACGATTGGCACGTGGCTTATCCCTATCCCGTTGAAGCCGCGAAGGCTCTTATGTACGGACTCACGAGTGATGAGCCCTCCACGGGCAATATATGCGAGGTTTACAACGTGTGGACCTCTGTAGAAAGACTTCAGGACAATCTTAAATACATAAGCGACACCGAGACCGTAACCGACGAGGAGGGCAACACCGTTCTTCTTAAGGATTACGTTAACGACTTGATTAACGGTATCTTCAAAACCAACGTAGCCGATGCCGTCAGAACCTCATACGAGAAGGTCAGCGGCTATAAGAAGGTTGACGGCGGCTTCTCCCACAGCTATTCCGCAGGTACACCGATGCACCAGGGACTCAAGGTTTCCAACGGTGCTAACGTTTCCGACGTTGACGCAACCTGTATCGGTTCAACCGGTCTTACACGCGAGATTTATAACGTTCTCGGTATACCTCAATCCTACAGAATTCCTCTCTACACTCAATCCGACTGGATGAGATACGAGAAGATTCTCGAAGAAGCGGAGCCTATCCGTAAGGGCGACCCCGCAGAGGCGAAGTACACCTTCTCCGACGCCTCTATCCCCGAGGACGTGTCGGTTTATTCGGGTACTGTCACGGTTGTGAAGAACAACAATTCCAACGCCCTTATGCTCGAGGAAAAGCTTGGCGCGGTGATGATTGTTAACCGCCACAGCATATCCAACAGAGGTGACGCGGTTCTCTTCGAATGTGACCTTGACTTTGCACGTGCAGGCGACTATACCCTTGCCTTCAATACGGCAAACGGCGTTGCGGTTAAGATAATTATCAGAGTATCCGACAGCACCGTAACCCTTATTGACGCTATCAGCGGCACCTCTCTTTCCGAGGCGGTAGCCCTTGGCGATAAGTTCACTCTCCGCCTTGAGACCTCACCCGTTTACGAGGAGAGCGAAAAGACCTATTACACCGTGACTCGGGCGGAGATTAATTCTCTTGCTCTCGGAACTCTCGTAAGCTATGCGAAGGCTGACGGATATTCGCCTATTGACGAGGCTTGCGATATCAAGACACTTTCTCTTACCGAGACCACAGCAGGCAGCATCGTGGTTGATAACCTCACCTTCGTAGTTACTGCGGCAACCGGCGCTAAGGACTTTGAGGACGACTTCAAGATGACCGATAGCGGTATCGTCAGAGTAGACGGCATTAACTACACCTTCACTCGCGGAAACACGGGCGAAGCAGAACTCAAAACCTCTCTTGACGGCAGCAATAAATACTTAACTCTGGATAAGATTTACGGAACCTCCACCCTCGCCGGCTGTCAGTCCTATCTCCACTGTATCGGTGAGCAGGTCCTCGGCAACACGGTGACCTTCGAGACGCGGATACGCGTTGACTTTACTCAGAATAACGGCGGCGCGCTTCTCAAGCTCAATATCAGAAATGCGCGTGAAATAATCGTATGGCAAATGGAGCTTGACTCGATTAACGGGAAGGTTAAGCTGTACGAAAACGGCACAACCTCATCAGGCTCCGTAACGATGTCCTCCTTTGGCATAACGGACGGGGAATGGTTCACACTCAAGGTGGAAATCACCACCGACTCTTTGGGCAACTTCGAGGCTGTAACCTCCGTTAACGGCACCGAAAGACTTACGACCACCACGCCCGTTGGCGGATTTGCCGATGCAAATACTATCGTTGACTTTGGCGTTGTACCTTCTATGGGCTGGATTGGAACGGTAGACCTTGACGATATGTCCTTCACGGGTGACGGCGAGACTGCAGGCGCAGAGGACGATGCTGCTATTCCCACTCCCGCACCCAGCATCACCGATGACGGCTCCTGCACCGAGCATACTGAGGCTACCCGAACCGAGAACACGGTTGACCCCTCCTGCGAGGTGCCCGGCAGCTATGATAAGGTTACCTACTGCCTCATCTGCGGCGAGGAGATATCCCGAGAGACTGTAGAAATCTACGCTACGGGTCACACCGCGGCAGAAGCGGTCAAGGAGAACGTCGTTCCCTCGAGCTGTACCGAAAAGGGCAGCTACGACAGTGTTGTAAAATGCTCTGTTTGCGGTGATGAAATATCCCGCACAAGATACGAAACGAGCGAATACGGTCACACCGCAGGTGCCGTTACGAAAGAAAACGTAACCAATGCAACCTGTACCGCGGAGGGCAGCTATGATAACGTTGTTCGTTGTACCGAATGTGGCGAGATTATCTCGAAAGAGACGGTGACCGAACCCAAGAAGCCGCACACCGAGGCTGTACGTACTGAGAACAACGTAAATGCAACCTGTGTTACAGACGGCAGCTACGAGGTCGTGACCTTCTGCTCAGTATGCGAGGCGGTAATATCCAGAAACGCAGTGTCCGTTCCCGCTAAGGGGCATGACATCGGATTGAAGGCTGAAGGCATATGCTCCGGATGCGGAGAGGAAATTCGTCTTGTCGGCGCTTATGACTTCTCGGCGGCTGAAGCCGGTGAGTGGACTGTAGACGGTTCGGCAGATGTATTTGTAAACCAGCTTATTCTTGCTTCCGGATATAGCGCAACCTTCACGAATACTATCGTAACCGACGGGGATGGCAAATATCTTAAGATGGATAGAAGCGAATCCCCGAGCAGCAAGGGACAGACGATGATGCTCTTTGAGCGCAATACCGCGAATGAGGTTGTAGGAGATCTTGTATTTGAGGCAAGAATCAGAGCAAACTATCAGACAGGCACCAGCTCTTATCTCCGCTTCTACAACGGAAGAAAGGCTGACGGCTCCGCAAGCGGAACTCAGTTTGGCGATAGCAGTACAAGGAATATAAGCTTCAAACTTGAGAGTGGCGTTATGAAGTTTAACGAACAGAGCATAGGCGTTGGCGAGAACGAATGGTTCACTCTTCGCTTGGTTCTTTCGGGAACGACAGTAACGGGATATGTAGTCAATGAAGACGGTACGGCAACTCACATTTCTACGGTTGAGAAATCAAGTTGGGCTGACCTTTCAAGTTGTACTACCGTTGCATTCATAGCTGACTCCGGAGTATGCCATTCTCTCGACGTTGCATACGTTTACTTCGGCGGTGAGAAAAAATATGTAAATCTCAAAGAGCAGCTTCCTATTCCCGACGGTGCTTTCACCTTCGATGACCTTGAGAGCAATGAGTGGACTAACGGTATGGGCAACAGCGACGTTACTATTGGCACAAGCAAGCAGGCATCTGCAACCTTTGTTCCCTCTATCGTTACCGACGGTGACAACAAGTACTTTAGCGTTACCAAGAGCGGTGTAAACTCGGGTAGTGCGATGGCTTGGGTAATGATAAGAACCGATGCTCAGCTTGATGCAGGTTCAACCAAGGTGTTCCAGACCAGGATGGCATTCAATAATAACAGAACTACCAGCAGCACGGTTAACATCCGCATATATAACGGCAGAACGATTGCAAGCGGTGGCGACGGTACCGAGCTTACCTCATCAACCACAAGAATTACGATGGCAATAAACAGCCAAGGTTACGTAACCATAGGCGGTGAGTCAACGGAAGTCAAGGCGGGTGAGTGGTTCAATCTGCGCGTTGTAATGAACTCCACCGGCGCTACCTTCTATGCGGTTTCGGAAAACGGTACTGCCAAGGAGCTGTGCATCTTCACGGGTGACACCACCTCCGCGACTACTATTCAGTTCACCTCTCAGGCGGCTGATATGGCAACGTACGAGTTTGATTACATCTACTTCGCAGGTGAAATTGCCGAATAATTAAATCGATAAATCAAATAAACAACCTGTTTTAGCCCGATTTTGTAAACTAAGCTTTGCAAAATCGGGCTTTTTCTGCCTTTCGTTGAGGGAAATTTGATTTTATAATCGCTTTATTGCAAGGGATTTTACAACCGATTTTGCTTGTTGAGATTGAGAGGAAAGCGCTAAAATGAAAAAGGAAATACCGGGAAAGGAAATAGCGGGAAAGGAAATAGCGGGAAAGGAAATAGCGGGAAAGGAAATAGCGAAAAAAGAAAATAGCGAAAAAAGAGTAGTAAAAAAGAGTAGTGAAAAAGGAATAGTGAAAAGAGAAACAGTGAATAGTTGTAAAAAAAAACGACGCAACTCTCGCGTTGCGCTTTGAAGTCCTTCGGCATATATTGGGACTTTGCGGAAGGTTCGAGATGGGTTTTATATTTCCCCCGACAAAAACGAACATTTGTGCATTATGTCTCTAAGTTGTAGGAAAATTTTGTATCTTTTGCCACTTGAAATTGATTTTGTAAAAGTGTATAATTATAATTGGAATATTGTTTCCGTGTGCGCCGCACTCGTCGGCGCGTGCGAATTTGTATTTTAAAACACTCTATACCAAACCCGTGAAAGGAAGAAAAAATGAAAAAACGAACCCTCCTATTATTGGCTGTCTCGTTTGCTTTGCTGATTTGTGCCGTATTCGGCATCAGCGCACTCGCCGCAAACGAGGCGACAGAGGAAAGCTCTCAGGTAGGTGAGACTGCGGTCTCTCTTTCCTCAGACGAGCTTATACCGGAGATTGTCAGTAAGAACGTTTCTTACGCCTCCAATCTTCACCTCTACTACGCCGTTCCCGTATCCACGGTAGCGGAAGGGTCGGAGATTTCGATGGACTTCTTTATGAACGACCCGTCGGCTTCTGTCTCCGACTACACCGTAACCGAGTACGAGGTGCAGACTATTTCCGCTATAACCGGCAAGAGCGAGAAATATTACGTTTTCCGTTCCTACGGCTTTGCCGCAAAGATCGTTGGAGATGAGATTTGGGCAGTACCCGTTGCCACCGACAGCGAGGGCAACGAGACCAGAGGCTCGGCTGTTAAGTACAGCATAGCCGAGTACTGCTACGAGCGCCTCTATAAGGCAGGCTACATAACCAAAACTAAGGACGACGGCAAGGATTATTTCCGCCGCGACCTGTACCTCGGCGTTCTTGAGTATGCGGCTGCAGCTCAGCAGCTCTTCTATATTGATAAGGGCTATGACGTTGAGCTTGTAACGGATTACGCTTATTACGCTCTCAACTGCGTTGTAAACGGCGAACCCAACGGCTTTGCCAATGAGGGTGATACCATCGGTATTACGTACGACGGCACCGTAAGAGCGGGCAGGGAGATGGACGGTTGGAAAATCACCTCCTACGCTGACGGTAAGATTTCCGTCAGGGTGGAAAGCAGCATGTCCTTCATTCTTACTGTTCCTGCAGGCGGCTGTGTCGTAGAGCCTCTGTATATCATTACCGACCCCATAGCCGTGCAGGAAGAGGAGGACGGGAAGCTTATTGCCTCCGAGTGGTCCGAGCTTGAGGCTGCAGCCGTCGCCAAGTACGGTGAGGAGTCGGGTATGGCGATAGTCGAAGCCTTTAAAACTCTCTACACCCTCTACAGTGACGATATGGTGGACTGGGCTGCCAGCCTTTATTCCAGAGGCTTCAATGACCTTGAGAGCGGCAACTGGGCAGGCGGATATTACGCCTCCACCGTGGGAAGAGACACAGTAGGCTACGGTCCCGACGTACAGTGTACGGCGCAGATGATAAGCTTTATCAACGGCTCGGGTATGGTTAACCACCTGGGCGACGATTACAACGTACCTGCCTCGAAATATATCCCCGAGTGGATGCAGTATGAGATGGTATACTTCGCTAAATCTCTCCAGGACACCTCTAACGGATATTTCTATCATCCTCAGTGGGGCAAGGAGACAACCGACGCTCACCTCTCACGCCGCGGACGTGACCTTGGCTGGGCAACCAGTATTATCAAGCAGTTCGGCGAGCTTCCCGAGGTTGCAGCGCCCAACGGAACTGCGGGTAACGGAGAGAGCGCGAACGCATATCTTCACCGCCTTATAGAGACGGGCAAGGTTGATATTTCCGAGGCTCCCGACTCCTACTTCACCTGGCTTGCAGAGCAGGAGGCGAAGGCAAGCGCCGCTTACGCTACCGACGCTATAAGCTCCTCGGTCGTTATGGCGGTTTCAAAGGTTATGCTTGCTGCTGACACCGACGAGTCTGTGAGCGATACTACCAACCCCGAGGACGAGGAGGTAGATAGCTCTACCGCATATCTTCATACCCACCTTGGATTTATAGATTACCTTCTCGTAACCGCAGGTCCCAACCTTGATATAAACCCCTATTCTATGGGTAACACCTTAAACGCGACCTACTCTCAGATTGCAAACGCCAGCGCGACCCTCGGAGCCTACACCTACACCGCAGGTGACGATAATAGCTGCACCGACTCTGCGAAGGTTCTCGCTCAGTTTGAGGGCAAAAATCTCGCTGAGATTTATCAGATGTTCAACGGTCTGACCCTTAAGGAGATGACCATTAAGCTCCTGACCTACAAAATCCACCCCGTTACGGGCTTCTGGGGCACCACCTGGGTGGAAACCGCTATGGCGGATTTCAAGGCGGAGTATCCCGCGTATGCAAGTTACACCGAGAAAGAGCTTCTCAACGTTGATGAATACGTCAAGTTCGCACGTCCCTACGGCGCGAAGTTTGCTAACACCAACGGCTTCTTCAAGATTATAACTCTCTACAATTCGTGGGGCTACGTCTATCCCTATCCTCAGCTTGCGGCTGAAGGAGTTATGGCGGGACTTCTCGGCGACGAGATTCCCTCGGGCAACATTTGTTGTATTTATAACCTCTGGTCCGCCGTTGACTCTATTCAGGGCAACGTAAGTAAGACGGGCGGACTTTGGTATAAGTTCAACTCCGCGGGCGAGTATTACTCCGAGGAGTACACCGCTGCGAGCAGAGATGCGGTTCTTGGCTACATTGACGGAGTGCTTGCTAAGGACGGCGCTGAGGCAATCCTCAACACCTACAGAAAGAATATTGATTACTGCAAGGTGGACGGCGGTAAGGGTCATAATTACTATGCAGGCACAGGACAGCACCAGGGCCTTCCCGTAACTCCCTCGGGATACAACCTTTCCGACGTTGACGCAACCTGTATCGGTACTACGGGTCTTGTGCGCGAGATATACGACTCCTTCAATCTCGCCGCATATAAGGTGCCTATCTTCACCGAGTCCGACTGGATGAGATACGTCAACATTCTCGAGACCAGCGAGCCCGTTCGCAAGGGTGACCCTGCCAAGGCTAAATATACCTTCTCCGACGCGGAGATACCCGAGGACGTGTCCGTATTTGCAGGTACGGTTACTATGACCGAGTTTGACGGCTCCAACGCCCTCGTGCTTGAAAAGAAGCTCGGCGCAACTATGATTATTGACCGCCACGACGTAGCGAACAGGGGAGAGATACTTTCCTTCGAGGCGAACCTTGCATTCGCGGTGGCAGGCGATTATACTCTTAACTTCAAGACTACAAGCGGCATTGCGGCATCCTATATTATCAGAGCCGCGGCAAATGAGGTAACCGTAATCGACGCTGTCAGCGGTACCTCCTACAGCGTAAGCTGCGCGCTTGGTAGCTCCTTCAAGCTTAAGCTTGAGGTGAACGCAGACCTTGACGAGACCGATACCTATCATACCGTAGCAAACGTACATCTGAACGGCAACTGGTGCGGTGTTATTACGAACTTCACCGAGGCAGAGGGCTACGAGTCCATCACCCGCGTGATAGATATCAAGACTGCCGAGATAGTAGAAACCACCGCGGGCGCAGTTTACGTTGACGATCTTTCCTTCGTCATAGGCGCCGTAGGCGAGTATAACGTTGTGTTTGACAACCTCGAGGGCGGCGATTGGGGCAAATACCGCTCGCTTCCCGGTATCAATATCGGTACGGCGAAGCAGAGCGCAGAGTTCACCTTAGAGGTTGAAGGGGACGAAAGTAACAAGTATCTCGTCTTTGATAAAACAAGCTCTTCAAGCTCAAACGGTATGGCTTGGATGGTAATAGAAAATTCCAAGATACTTGACCCGGGCTCCGACGTTTGGTTCGAGACGAAAATGTCCTTCTCCGAGGTGCAAGGCTCCAACTCCTGCATCAGACTGTACGACGGCAGAACCGCAGCTAACGGAAACAACGGAACTGCTCTGACCAGCAAGGAGACTCCCGTTACCGAAATAAGGTTCGAGGTTGAAAGCTCCAGAGTGAAGATGAACGGAAAAGATACGGGAGTGGCTCCCGGCGTGTGGTTCACTCTCCGCATAGTTGTCAGCGGTAATACGGCTAATATCTACATTGTCTCCGACAGCGGCGCGACTACCTCCTTCGGTTCTATAACTCACGATAATATGTCGTCGATTGACGCGGTTCAGTACACCTTCTATTCAAACAACGTGGCGACCTTCAGATTTGACGATATCTACTTCGGCGGCGACCCATCCAAGGCTTCCACCGAGAACGATACCGCAATCCCGAGCCCCGCGCCCAGCATCACCGACGACGGTAAGTGCGACGAGCATAACGTTGCAACCCGCGAGGAGAGCAGAACGGAGCCCACCTGTACCGTGGCAGGAAGCTACGTTGAGGTAAGCTTCTGTCTCACCTGCGGCGAGGAGCTTTCCCGCGAGGAAAAGACTATTCCCGCTAAGGGTCACACGGGCGGCGCTGCAGTTGTGGAAAACAATAAAGCTCCCACCTGCACCGCTCAGGGCAGCTACGACAG
>JAFUPM010000084.1 GCA_017481225.1 Clostridia bacterium | reverse complement strand
TCAACTACAGGCGCAACCGCCTCCGCAACAGGAGCGACGTTCTCAACTACAGGCGCAACCGCCTCCGCAACGGGAGCAACGTTCTCAAGCGCAGGTGCAATTACTTCCGCTACAGGAGCAGCCTCGCCCTCGTTAACGAAATCGAAAGCGACCTCCGCTACGGTGGGTGCCTCGGTCTCCTCGGGAGCAGCCTTAATCTCCTCGGGCATAGTTACCTTGGTGTAGGTGTAGGAACGGTTTGCGCTTCTTGCGTAGCCGGGAACGTTTTTCTCAACAACCGCGGCAATCTTTGCAGCCGCCTCGTCGGTTTCGTCGGCGGGGAAGTCGGGCTTGTCAAAGACTATAGTCATAGTATCGCTTACTACGGGTGCGGCAGTAGAGGCAGCCCTCGCAACGTTGAACTCTACGGTTTTAGATGCGGCGCGCTTTGCCGCAGGGGTCATAAGCTCCTCGGAGCTTGTCTCTGCTCTGACAGCAGGGGAGGGCGCACTCGCAGTCACAATTTCTGCACTTCTTGACGAAGCGGTATCTCTGCCGAGAACCATTCTCTTGCTTCTTTCGAACTCCGCGCGACGTCTTTCAAGCTCCTTTGAGCGCTCCAGCTTTATCATATCCTCCTCGGTTATAGCCGAGAGGGGAGTTGTAACCTCACTTATGCCCTCGGGTTCAACCTTGGGCTGGACTCTGCTGGAGGGCCTTACCGACACCTTTTCGGAAACGGAGAAATCGAAGGGCTCGAAATCACCGGTGAAAACGCTGTCAGCCCTGTCGCTGAATTCCTTGAAGGCAGGCGCCTCGGCTTCTATAGCCTCGGGCTCCTCCTCTATAGCTTCCTCTTCGACCTCGGGCACTGCCTCCTCAAGTCCGTATGAGAGGTTAAGAGGCTTTCTCTGTATAGGCTCTGCTACCTCAGGATTGGCGAAGGAAATCTGTACCTCGTCCGTTTCCTCCGTCTCCTCGGCAGGGGACTCGTGGTGAACCCTCGTCAAAAGAGCAGGCTCGCCGCCTGAGGACTTGGAGCTGCCCGACTCGTCAATTCCAAGCTCGGGAATTTTCATATCTCGAACGCTTCCGTCGGAGGTGAAGAACGGGTCCTCCATAAGCTCCGCGCTGCGACGCTCCTCCTCCTGCCTTTCGCGCTCCTCGCGCGCCTCTCTCGAGGATTGGCGCATCTCTCTGATTTTTCTCTCAATAGCCGCGAAAAATCTTGCTATAACCTCAATTATAGAAAGCACGGCTCTGCTGTACGCGCCGTCTCCTCTGGTGAAGAAGAAGGCTATGTAAATAGCAATAGTTGCCAAAGCAATTATCCAAAGTCCCACGTTGCCGAGAGCCTTGACGATACCGAAGGCAATAATGCTTCCGATAAAACCGCCCGCGGTCTGGCTTGTATAGAACTCAACGGGAGCGAAAATGGGCTCTTCGCCGTAATACGCAACGGTGTACTGGACGGTGGATACTATAAGCACCGTAATAAGCGAGAACACAGCTCTGGAGAGAGTCAGCTTCTTCGCGTAGTCAACGGAGTAGAACACGGCGTGCAGAATGAGCATCGCAGGAATAGCGTAAGCTCCTGCGCCGAGAAGCCCAAGCAGCGTCGCACCGATAGTGTTACCGAGAACACCAGTTCCCGTGGTTATAAAGCATACTGCGATAAACACAGCCAGGGCAACGAGCAGAACGGGTACGGCTCGCCGAAATCCCACAAGCTCCGAGTAATATCCCTCTCGCCTTCTGTTGTCATCTTTCATATATGTAATACCTCCGTGTCGTAATCATAAGTAAAAGAGTTGGCAAAAGCCAACGGGGAGCATAGACAGCTCGTCCACGCACACATATATATTTTAACAAATTTTGACTCCGATTACAATAGGCAAAACCAAAATATTTCAAAATTTATTAAGAAATTTTATAAATTTATTTTTATTGCGCCCACAAGTCTTGACAAAATCTTTTATTTCTGTTAAAATGTTAAGCGATAAACTATGCGATTTTGACGTTTTGGCCCAAAATCCCACGAAACAAGGAGGCGCAAGCTATGATTTTATACAATTCACTTACACGCTCAAGGGACGAGTTCGTACCCAGAGAGGCAGGCAGGGTTACGATGTATACCTGCGGACCTACCGTATATCACTTCGCTCATATAGGCAACCTTCGTACCTACACTATGGAGGACGTTCTGGAGAAGTATCTCCGCTATAGCGGCAACGACGTAAAGAGAGTTATGAA
This sequence comes from Clostridia bacterium, assembly GCA_017481225.1. Taxonomy (GTDB): domain Bacteria; phylum Bacillota; class Clostridia; order Oscillospirales; family CAG-272; genus UBA1740. The sequence goes on along the minus strand of JAFUPM010000084.1, from coordinate 685 downwards.
TATAACCGATGTCGGCCATCTTTCCAGCGACGGTGACACGGGAGAGGACAAAATGCTCAAGGGCGCGCGCCGCGAGCATAAGACCGTTCTCGAGATTGCGAAGTATTATACCGACGCATTCTTCTCCGACTGCGACAAGCTCCACATCAAGCGTCCCGACGTTATCGAGCCTGCAACCAACTGCATACCCGAGTTTATAGAAATGATAGAAACCCTCCTTCGCAAGGGCTATGCCTACGAGGCGGGCGGCAATATCTACTTCGACACCTCGAAACTTGAGAAATACTACGTTTTCAACGACTTCAAGGAGGAGGATTTGGAGGTAGGTGTGCGCGAGAGCGTAGAGGAGGACTCCAATAAGAAGAACAAGGCTGACTTCGTTCTCTGGTTCACCAAGTCCAAGTTTGAGGACCAGGAGCTGAAATGGGATTCCCCCTGGGGTATAGGCTATCCCGGCTGGCACATTGAATGCTCCTGCATTGCGGCAAAGCACCTTGGCGAGTACGTCGATATCCATTGTGGCGGTATTGACAACGCCTTCCCCCATCACACAAACGAGATAGCCCAGAGCGAGGCGACCTACGGCCACGAGTGGTGCAAGTATTGGTTCCACGTTCATCACCTTAATACAAACAGCGGCAAAATGTCTAAGTCCAAGGGCGAGTTCCTTACCGTCTCCCTCCTT
>JAFUPM010000083.1 GCA_017481225.1 Clostridia bacterium | reverse complement strand
GCCCACCGCCCAGCCCCGAGAGGCCGATTGTTGGCCTTGGCGAACAGCCTACCCCCCCTCCTCGCGAACCCCCAACACTCGCTACACCCGTTACGGGGAACCCCCAACTCATGTCAAGAGTCTTTCGCGACATAAAGCCTTCACCGAGAGAGGATAAAAAGGCATAGAGGCAGACAAAAAGAAAAAGCCCTCGGCAGATACCAAAGGCATATAAAAAACAAAACGAAAATCAATCCTCTTTCGAGGTTCGATAGTGACCATCAAGGATTTTGCCCAGAGGGCAATATTCCCACGACCTGTGCCTTGAAAGCAAGCTTTCAGATCTTCGGTCGGGGAATGCGAACCTTGGACCGTCCGGTTATACTCCTTTCAGCGCAAGCGCGCTTTGCGCTCTTGGTGCTATGCACTTATCTTGGCTTTGCCAAGTCGCTGAGGAGCAATCTGCACGCGGCTCACTTGTGCAAGCACAGACTCGCTCGCGTTTGATTATGTAGCCTCCGGCTCAAACCGAACGGTTTCAGACTCGCGTCCCTCGGACGCTCCGACAACAAAAAGAGGCAACCGCAAGGGCTGCCTCTTTTTGTTGGTGGACCATCAAGGACTCGAACCTTGGACCGTCCGGTTATGAGCCGGGAGCTCTAACCAACTGAGCTAATGGTCCATATTTGTGACTAATATATTGTAGCAAATAAATATGAATAAATCTTTAATATATGATGAACATTCAAAAAACACTTTCGACACCTTTAATAATTTGGAGCTTTTTTTATTTTGGAACGATTTTTTTCGCAAAAATGTGTAAAAAATGTATTGACAAAGAAATTTTTATTTGGTATAATATAGTGCGTCACGAGGAAATATTCTTGTGATAAATGCTGCTATGGCTCAGCTGGTAGAGCACATCCTTGGTAAGGATGAGGTCCCCGGTCCGAATCCGGGTAGCAGCTCCAGACAACCCCAGAGGTCACCCTCTGGGGCTTTGGTTTTTTATGTGAGCTTCCCCTCTTCCACAAAGCGTCTGGGGTTGTCTGGGGCTGCTACTCTCGCTTCGCTACCAGGTTGCAACGGAACGTTGCAGTCCGGTCCGCATATTCCGACGAAACGTCGGGAGCTTGCTCACGTAAGTGAGTCGTGAATATCTTCGCCATAGGCGAATACCCGGGTTGCTCCAGACTTCTCGCTGCGGCTCGGTCACGCTCGAGGGAAAACAACACTTAGTTGTTTTCTGACACTCTCGCGCCGCTACGCTACCCAGAAGCACCCTCTGGGGCTTTGGTTTTTTATGGGAGTTCCCCTCTCCGCCAAGTGTCAGCGGTTATTTTTTAAGGGTAGAAATTCCGTGAATTTCTACCCTTTTTCCTTTTTGTTTTTCTGTTTTTGCCCGTGTTTGTTTTTGGCTTTTATGCATCTTCCTTTGGCGATGTCGAGCCACTCTCGTCAAGATAAATACCCGAGCAGCTGCCGTCGTTGGTTTCTATTGAGGCTTTGTCGTACTCCTTCAAAATCCCCTCATCGGAGAGGGTGAAGTGCGTTCCGCCGCAAAGCAGCACCTTGCCGAGTCCTGCATCGGTGGCTTCGGCGCCCACATTGGCGATATCGCCGAAAATCTTACAGCCGCTGTAGGTTATAAGGGCATTTTTCGTTTCCATATTATGGATTACAGAGCTTGCAAAATAGCCATTAACCTCGCAGTCAACGAGGATTATTCCGGGGACCGTGGGGCAAGTCTCGGGGCTTGCGGCTGCATCGGTCAAAGTGGTAGTAAACAAGGGATAGCTTGACTCTGTCTTCTGATTAATTTTCGCAGATATGAAGTTTATTTTGCCTGCAAAATAATTCGTAGCATAGCCCTCGTTATATTTTCCTGCCGTTACCACAAACCCCGGCGCACCGCTTGCGCTGTCGGTCTGATTATACTCTCCGCCAAAGAAGGTGAAGGAGGAGGTGCTGCCGTCGTTATCGTAATAGGTGGAAATATAAAGCAGCCTTCTTGCGTTTATTACAACCACGTCTCCGTCGGTGTAGCCGATTTCCGTGCCTACGGTTATTACCTTATGGTTTCCGTACGCCTGGAAGGCGGTGTACGTGTTATTTTCCGCCAGGGTGAGCGTTCCCTTTCCGTTGGAGGATATGAGGTTGAAGGTGGATTTGTAGCCGCCCTTGTAGGTAGTCCTCATAATACTGCCCGTGGTGAGAGTTAAGGTCCTTCCGCTAAGGTCAAAGGTAACATTGACGGTCTTTGACTTTCTCATATTACTGCTCGTGGCACCCTTGCAGGTAACGTCCGTCAAAAGCGTAATGTAATCGCCGTTTGTGTATCCGCTTACTATCTTCTCCTGGAGCTGCTCCTTGGTAAGGTAGCTTTCTTTGCCGCCACAAGCTACCTTGGCAACGTACTCCTCTGCCGTATCACCGCCCGAGCTGTCGCCCGTGTTACCGTCTCCGTCCGCCTCGGGTGCGGAGTAATTATAGTTAAGATACGCCCTCGCCGCAAGGTGCGCGTCAATAAGGCTCTGTATACCTCTCATATCGGCGTCGGAGGCGAATATTTCGGGGTAGTTGGTGGTCGCATTATTATATGTATAATAGGTAGATATAAATGTTTCAAAATCATAGAATTTCGAGCTTGTGTTAGCAGGTCTGAGGCTAGTGTCGTTGCAGAAGGCGTAGTCCTGCCCCAGGGCAGACGTCCCCGTCAGAGCGCAGTAGGTCATAAGGGTGGTGATATATCCCGAGAGCTGGTTCGGGTGATAGCCGTCCTTCGCGCTCTTGCAGATAACGAAGGAATTCTTGGTGTAGCTGAGAGTGCTGTTCGGAACGGTTACCCTTCCCGTGAGTATATCCATAACCAAGCCGCCCCAATCTACAACCGTAACGCCCATAGCGTCTACCGCCTTCAGCCCGTCAAGGAATTCCTTTGCTAAGTGAATTACACTTCCCATAGTTCCGTAAGCCGAGTAAGGAACGAGAACTGCAAATTTAACCTGGGGGTTCGCCGCCTTGAAGAAGCTCATTATGCCTTCCATATCCTCAAGGAACCGCGCAGATGACGCCACGCCGCTGCCGGGCTGAACCACTACGTAGTCATAGTAAGGGTCAACAAGGTACGCCTTGTGATCCTCTCCGTCACAGCCGCGGTTCGCCGTGCAGTTACCGCCGAAAAGATGCTCCAGATTATGACCGCCGAAGGTCCAGTTCGTAACCTCAACGTCGGCTCCGTTCAGCCTGCATAAATTATAGAAATAGCCCTTATCGTCAGTCCTGGATTTTTGAGTAAGATTAGTTTGAGATTTCTCAAAAACGGTCTGTCCGTAATACGTATATGAGTTTCCGATAAAAATTATTTTCTTTCCGTCCATTGGATTATCTACCCCATCACTGTATTTTGCTTTGCAATAGTCACGCGCGTTTTGCCGTCTGCATCTCGGTGTATATCGCAGGCGTCCTTATACTCAACTTTGCAGCTGTCGCACCTCTCGTTATCATCAGCATCACGGTGTATATCACAGCCGTCTGTAAACTTAACGTTACAAATATCGCATTATTTCGTTGTCATCGGCATCGCGGTGCAGGTCGCAAGCATCGGTGAACTCTGCCTCGCAAGTATCGAACTTGCCGTTGTCGTCGGCATCGCGGTGCACGCAACCGTCTCCGTTACCGCAAGCACAAACGCCAAGCGCCGTAAGCGTTATAATGATTACAGAAGCAAACGTTAAATTATATTTTTATTCCCGTCATTTTATTTAATTTAATTATACCATCTATGAGGATAAAAGTAAATATGAAAAGTTGCTATCTTGTTAGTAAAAGTTGCGTAGCCCTAAACTAATAAAAATATTTAATGGCATTCGCGGCATTTGCACTTGAAAAAGCATTTGAGATATGATAGAATGTAAAAGACCATCAAATAACCTGCAGCTAATGAAAAGGAGCAATATATGAAGCTTTCATTTTTCACAGGCTTTTCCTCCCTTATTGACGAGGTAGGGGTAAAGGCGGCAATAGAGAAATCCAGAGAGCTTGGCTTCTCGGGAGTTGAGTTTTTCTTTATGGCAAAGCCGGAGAATACTATCCCGTGCGGCGAGCTTGCCAAGGAATACAAATCATACCTTGACGCGTGCGGTCTTGTAGCCCCCTGCGTTTCGGTTGGAGCCACCTTAGTTGCTCCCGAAAACGAGGAGAAAACCGTTGACCGAGCCGTCATAGCAAAGCTTAAGGAGTGCGTAGACTTCGCCTATAATATAGGGTCGAAATACCTCCACCACACCCTCGTTATGCGGCTTAACGCCGCGGCGCGTTCAATGGACTATGGCGCCGTCCTTCCCCTTCTGCTTGAGGGCGCGGGAGAGATTGCCGACTATGCAAAGGACAAGGGTATTACAATTCTCTACGAGCCTCAGGGTATGCTTATTAACGGGCTTGAGGGCTTCTCCGAGTTCTACTGTAAAATGAAGGAGAAGCACGAAAACGTCGCTGTTTGCGGTGACGTAGGAAACACCTATTGGGCGGACGAGGAGCCCTACGAATTCTTCGAGCGATTTGCTAAAGAGATAGTCCACGCCCACGTTAAGGATTACGTGAAAATCGACCCAAAGGACCTTCCCGACACAGAGCCAAAAACAAAGCATGGCGGAGCCTTGAGGGAGGTTTTAGTTGGCGCGGGCGAGATTGACATTCGCCGCCTTGCGAAAATTCTTAAGTCTGTCGGATATGACGGCTTCTACTCCATTGAGGACGGCTCCAAAAACGATAGATTCTACAAGGTCCAAAGCTTTATGCAATTCGCAAAGGACGTAATTTATAGCTGATTATCTGAGTTTTATTTGTAAAAAGCGGACACATTCTTTTGTTGTGTCCGCTTATCTTTTTGCTATATATTTAATATCTAGTGCCGCCCGAAATCAATATACGGTGCGCTTGCGTATTCCTTATGAATAATTTCGTTATTTCCAACGACAATAGAATCCGAAGGAACGTCTCTGTTAACAAACGTATTCGGCGCAATAAGAACGTTATCACCTATATTTATTTCTCCAACAACGGAGCTGTTATGTCCAATATAAACCCGATTTCCAATGCTTGGTGCGCCGTATCCGTTTTCACCCTTACCATAACCGACAATAACGTTTACTCCGATAGTGCAATATTCGCCTATGCTTGCAGCACGCACAATAATTCTCGTTCCGTAATGAAGCAAGCAAAGTCCCCGTCCTATTTTTGCATCAAGGGATATCTGGCACCCGGCAACTCTTCTGATTCGCAGCCACCTCAGCGACCAAAAGGCTCGGAGAAAAATATTTTTTGATTTTTTATAGTGCTGGGCTTTTCTGTAAATAACAACCAGCTTTGCCTCCGGGTAAAGAAGCATTTTCTTTTTGTACTCTGTATAGCTTTTAAACTCCCTGTCCTTAACAATCATATCTCGCTCCGTTATGTAACAAACAATTGTACCAAGGTCAATTATTAGTATACCATAGTATTTGGATATTGTCAAGTAATCATTTATAATAGTATTGTAATTATTGATTTTGAGGTGTTGAAATGAATAGGCCACTAAACGAGAACATAAAGCTGCTTAGGGTACAACATCATTTAAGTCAGGTAGACGTAGCAAAACGTCTTTCCGTATCAAAACAATGCGTTTCAAATTGGGAGAACGACAACGTTCTGCCTTCTATTGATATGCTTGGAAAGCTTGCAGACCTTTTCGGCGTATCCACCGATTTTCTTCTCGGAAGAAGCTGTGAGCTAAGCCTTGACGCCACCGGATTAACAGAAGTTCAGATAGCGCACATTCGAGAAATAATCAATGATTTAAAAATGCTTTAAGCAATTTTTCCACCAAGATAAATCACTAAATTCGCTTAATATGGAAATATAAGTTTACATTTTAGCACAAAAAGAGGATATCCTGCCTACTTTAGCGGGTATCCTCTTTTGCTATTTTTAAAGCTTAACGTTATATCATTTATTTGTACTCCCGAAGCTTCGCACAGCTTTTAAGCTTAGCGTTTCCGAAGCTCCGTATTACTTTAAGCTCCGTATCCTTAAGCTTTGTGTCGCTTTCAAGCGTAGTGGAATTTTAGCTTTGGTGCAATTGAAGCTCCGACAGATTCAGGCTTCGGGCGGCTTCCCGCTTCGAGTTGATTTAAGCCCGTTCGCTTTTCTGGTTTTGGGTTTATGGCTTGTGGGGCGTTTTCTTCCGCTGCGTTATCGGTTAAATAATTATCTCCTCGCCGACCTTTGCGCTGTAGCTTTTGCCGTCTGTTTCGACGGAGTAGACGTCGCCGCGGACGTCAACGGAAAATACCTTGCCGCAAAGCCTTGCGTTGTCTACCCGCATATTCTCTGCAGGCCGCACCTTTACGGGAGATATCCTTATATTTCCGTCGAAGTCGGGCTTTATTCCGAAGATATAGTAGAATATCATCTGCGCGCCCGAGACCGAGCTTATATCGCCCTGCAGGGGCGTAATTTCGTTGTTGAGCATCATACCCGCGACGCAGGAGTCACCAAGATATGGCAGCCTCTCACCCCACCAGAGTATTCGCTTCAGTATATCCGTCGCCTCAGTGTCGTAGCCCATCTCGTAGAGCTGGGCGCAAACCTGGTTTGCGAAATGGGTGCAGATACCGCCGCCGCCGTTGTCGATATCGTCCTGGTCGTAGGCGGGGTCAGCCTTCGAGAGGCTGTGTAAGCCGTACCTCGAAAGGAACTCCCTCTCGTTCAGGTGAGAGATAAGCCCACGGCGTTCCTCCTCCCCTATGACGGGACTGTTCAAGAACTTAAACATCTGTACGGTGTAGCGCAGCTCGCGCTTGCCCTGCGCCTCGTAGTAGTACCACTTCTCACTGTCGCACCAAAGCTCGCGGAGCTTCTCCTTCAGCGCAGCGGCGCGCTTCGGCAGCCTCTCGTCGGGTACACCCGCGATTTTCGTCAGCTCGTACACTCTCATATAATTCATATATCTGCGAGCGTTAAGGTCGGGGATAATTCCGTGGTACGTATAGCCGTTGCGAAGCTCCAGGTGAGCGTTTCCCTCTCCGTACCAGATATAGTCCGCGCCGCGCCAGCCGGGGCGTCTCGGCTCAAGGGTTCCGATGCCGTAATCGTAGAGCTGAACCTCGCCCGAGAGGTCGTCGCAGACGTAAGCCTGCTCTATCATATGGTCTATAACGGTTCTGCCGTTAACGCGCTCAAAGAGGAAATCCTTATCGCCCGTCGTAAGCACGTGGTGATAAACCATAAGAGAAATCTTCTCCTGGTTCACCTGGTACCAGGGACCGAGAGGCCCTGCGGTAACGGGGTTCAGGGCGTAGGACTTGGTAAGGTCGTTTTTCAGAAGCGAGGTTATCTGTCTCTTGCTCGCCACGGGGTCGTACACAGGGTGAAGCATCAAGCCGCCGCACCAATCCCAAAGATAGGAGCACATACACGCGCCGTTCACGCTTCCCGTGCTGAAATAGGGAGAAACGCAAAGCTCGGGGTTCTCCCACCTGCAGAGTATGTAGGTAACTAAAGACCTGTAATAGAAGGCGTCAAGTCGGGGGTTGTCGCTCTTAAGCCTCGGGAGCGCCTTCTCTATGCGAAGAACCTCGCCGTGAAGGTAATCAAAGGCTCCCGAAATCAAATTCTCGTAATTAAAGAGAGTTCTCTCTGCCTCGGCAAGAGCATCTGCCTCGGGTCCTATATGCACCGAGAAATAAATATCTCTCCTCTCCCCTGCCGCGACGGTTATCTCACCCTCCCAAAGATACGCCGCAGGGAACATTTTCATTCCCTCGAGAGAGGAGGTAACGAGCATAGCGCAGCCGTCCTTTTGGGAGCCGATATACCAACCGCCGTCGAAGTAATCCGACACTCTTTCGGCTGCGGGCTCGGGCACGCAGAAATTCCACACCTCGTTATGCCTCGAGCAGCCCTTGTATATCGCCTGGATAGGCAGCACAAGGGTACCGTCGGTTGTATTCTCTACGGAAATTTTAAGCAGCGCGCCTCTGCCGCCGTGGATAAGTGTCGTTAAGGTTTCTGTACGGTACCCTCCGTACTCACCCCGCCTGAGTATAGCCGTAGGCAGCCACCTCCAGGATGAGCATCTCACGGGTGCGCCGCCAATAAGCACGTCAAGGCTCATACCCGTAGCGGTGTACGGGCAGGCTTGCATCTGCCTTATATGGGCAACCGAGTCCTCGGGGGTGAGGAGTGAGGATATGCTGGAGGTTATACCAAGCTCCTTATCCTCCATAACGTTGTTTTTGCTCTCGAAGGCAAAGACACAGCTATCGAAATACTCAAGGTAATTTTTCATATTATCCGCCTTTTCTGACCGCGGCTAAGCCGCTTCGGTAATCTCTCACTCAAATTATACCATAAATAATGATAAAACACTCCGCAAAATCCCGACCGACCTTTGGTATATCGCGCATTTTTATAGGCTAAAACAGTCTGAGACCGCCCTTCTCGTAAATATATCCGCCCTCCATAAGATGCTTTTTTATGGCTCTGCGCAGCGAGGTATCCTCGGGCAGCTCCTCGGCGGGTACGGGCCCCTGGAGGTTGTAGACGAAGGCGTAAACGCCCTTGGCATCGCTCCGCGTAGGGAAGGCAATCGGGAAGCCGTCCATAAATTTAGTAAGGTTCGACTCCTTACCTAACATCTCGGGAATTCTCTTATCCAGCATCCAGGAATGGCAGAAAAAGCCCTTGAAGTCATACTCGGGGTAACAGCGCTTAAAGAACTCCTCCGCCTCTTTGTAGGACTTCTCGCATATCTCGGGTGTCATAGGCTCCTTTGCGGGAATATGTACCTCTATAATCATATCGCCTGGGCGCAGAACCTCGGTGTAGCCCACAAGCCTTACGGGCTCGCACTCACACTCTCCGTATTTGTTGACGGGGTAGCCCACGACAGCTCCGTCCTCCTCCCTTATTTCGGCAAGGAAGCTTTCCGCCTCGTCGGTCTGACCTGCCGAGCCTAAGCACATCCCCTTTTTGTGTATCACTCTTCCGTCTACGAGCGCAACAAGGTCGCAGCCCTTTCGGTAAACGCGCACGAACTGACCTATGGGAGCAGGCTTGAAATTAAATCTTCCTATTCTGTAAAGCAGGCATCTGACCCAATTGAGATACCAGCCGATATACCGCTTCATTCCCGGTCTTTGATAGATGCCCACGTAGTCGTCAATCTCAACGTCCATGCCGTTCAGTGAGTCGGATATGATTTTGTGAGGAACACAGCGCCCCTCCATCTCGCCTATCATTCTCTCGAGGAAATAGAAGGAGGAGAATATGGGAGCCATATCGGTAATGAGGGAGCCTCTGTCGGGAGCCTCAAGTATCACGACGTCCGTGCCGTCTATATTCATAGTGGGAGTTTTGTTCTCCTCGTATATAGCCGCGAGGACGTAAACGTAAAGAGCCATATCCCCGTCCTCCAAAAGGAGCGAGGCACACTTGAGGACGTCGTCAAGATAGGTTCTTAAGAAGTTGTATTTTGAGTTTATCCTCTTAATTCTCTCGGCATTGAAGGCGAAGTCTCCCCTCTCGCGGTAAAGCTTAACGCCTCTTTCGTAGTAAGGCTCTATGTGCTCGCAGTAGGAAATACCGAGCCTTTCGCACCATTCTTTTGCAGATGTTATCATTTTTGGTTTTTCTCCGTTGTTAATCAGATTTTTTAAAAATACTAGTTTTTTGTCAATAATTATTTACAAAAAGCGGTTTTTTCTCAAAAAAGCGAACTAACCTTCATTAGTTCGCTTTTTCTCGTTTACTTAATATTTGCGAGTATCTCCTCAGCCCTTGTGAGAGCCTCGGAAATTTTGCTCATATCCGAGCCGCCGCCCATAGCGGAGTCGGGACGTCCGCCGCCGCGTCCGCCACAGATAGCCGCAACCTCGCGCAGAAGGTTACCTGCGTGTGCGCCTGCCCCAACAGCCTCGGGACCTGCGGATACCACAAATCCAAGCTTGCCGTCACTGACGGTGGCGAAAACGCATACGGCATCAGCGAACCTTTCCTTTACGCTGTCGGAAAGTCCTCTTGCGCCCTCGGGCTTCATTTCCACCTTTGCCGCGAGAAGCTTGAACTTACCTACGGTCTTAAGTCCTGCAAGCAACGCCTCAGCCTTGGCGCCAGCAATCTGAGAGTTTGCGCTCTCAAGCTCTCGGCGAAGCTCCTTAATCTCCGTCTGGAGAGCCTCCGCCTTTTTCGCTATGCCGTGGGGGTTGGGAGACTTTAGCTCCTTCGCGGTATCGCGGATAAGCGCGTCGCGCTCACCGAGGAGCGAAAGCACTCCAAGACCAGTGGTGCCCTCAATTCTTCTGACACCTGCCGCAACGCTTGACTCGGAAATTATCTTAAAGAGACCTATATTACCCGTATTGGAAACGTGAGTTCCTCCGCAAAGCTCGGTGGATGATGAGCCGATTTTAACCACTCTTACCTCGCTTCCGTATTTCTCGCCAAACAGCGCCATAGCGCCCATCTTCTTCGCCTCCTCGGGGCTTGTGACAACAGTCTCTGCCGCCTCGGCAAGAAGTATATTTTTATTAACGAGAGCCTCGACTGCCTCTATCTCCTCTTGGGTCATAGCGGCAAGGTGAGTGAAGTCAAATCTCACTCTATGCTCGTCAACGTAGGAGCCTGCCTGCTCGACGTGAGTGCCGAGAACCGAGCGCAGTGCCGCCTGGAGAAGGTGAGCCGATGAGTGGTTCCTTCTGATAGCGTCGCGCCTAGCTGTGTCTATGGAAAGAGTAACGGTATCTCCCACCTTAACCGAGCCGTTTTCAACGCGGCACTCGTGGAGATATATTCCGTTGGTTTTCTTGGTATCGAGAACGGTAAGGAGCGTATCGCCGAGAGTGATAGCTCCCGTGTCGCCTACCTGACCGCCGCCCTCGCCGTAGAATACCGTCCTGTCGGTAACGAGAGTACATTCGCCCTCGGAAACGCTGTCAACCGCCTCGTCGTCAGCAAAAACAGACAGCACCTTACCCTCGGTGGTGCTTTCGGTATAGCCCACGAACTCCGTTGCGGGAAGGTTCTCAAGCAGAGACTTCGAGGAGTCGGACCAGCCCGAAATATTACCTCTTGCGGCTCTCGCCCTCTCCTTTTGCTCGTTCATAAGCTTTGTGAACGCAGCCTCGTCAATAGCAAGACCTGCCTCCTCCGCAATCTCACGGGTGAGGTCAATAGGGAAGCCGAAGGTATCGTAGAGCTTGAAGGCGTCGGCGCCCGAGATTACACTCTCGCCCTTAGCCTTTGCGCCCTCAACAAGTCCCGAAAGAATACCGAGACCTGCGTCTATGGTTGCGTTGAAGCGCTCCTCCTCTAAGGTGATAACCTTGAGGATATAATCGTACTTCTCACGAAGCTCGGGATATGCGCCCTCGTTCTGGGAAATAACTATCTCTGAAAGTCCGCGAAGGAACATTCCGTTAATACCGAGGAGCTTACCGTGGCGGCAAGCGCGGCGGATAATTCTTCTCAGAACGTAGCCGCGACCCTCGTTAGAGGGGATAACTCCGTCGGAAATCATAAAGGTTGCCGAGCGCGTGTGGTCGGTAATGACGCGGATAGAAACGTCCGTGTCGCCGCCGTGACCGTACTCCTTGCCCGCTATGGAGCAAACGGTATCGAGAAGGTGTCTTACAGTGTCAACCTCAAAGAGGTTATCCACGCCCTGCATAACGCAGGCAAGACGCTCAAGACCCATACCCGTGTCAATATTTTTCTGTGCAAGCTCGGTATAATTGCCCTCGCCGTCGTTATTGAACTGGGAGAATACGTTGTTCCATATCTCCATAAATCTGTCGCAGTCGCAGCCGGGCTTACAGTCGGGAGAACCGCAGCCGTACTTTACGCCGCGGTCAAAGTAAATCTCCGAGCAGGGGCCGCAGGGACCCGTGCCGTGCTCCCAGAAGTTGTCCTCCTTGCCAAGCTTGACAATATGCTCTTCGGGAACGCCTATCTTGTCGCGCCAGATAGCATACGCCTCGTCGTCCTTGTCCGCACCGTAGGTCTTGCCTGCAATCTCGCAAACGCGGTCGAGAAGCGCGCGAACGGTATCAACCTCAAAGAGATTGCCAACGCCCTGCATTACGCAAGCAAGTCTTTCAAGACCCATACCTGTGTCAATATTCTTCTGAATCAGTTCTGTATAGTTGCCATGTCCATCATTGTCAAACTGTGAAAATACATTGTTCCAGATCTCCATATAACGGTCACAGTCACAACCTACTG
>JAFUPM010000082.1 GCA_017481225.1 Clostridia bacterium | reverse complement strand
CTGAGGATAGTTACGATCTCCTTGTCGGTGGGAAGCGGAATAGGACCGCTAACCTTACTACCGTTTCTCTTTGCTACGTCTCCAACCTTTGCTGCTGCGGCATCAATGATTGTGGAATCATAGCTCTTCAGACGTACTCTGATCTTGTTCTGTGCCATTTTTCTTTCCTCCTTTTTGGTTTTGCTCTGGACCTTTTTAAGAAGGCGATGAGGTTTCCTACTGCCTCGGGTGTATCAAGCACCCCCAACAAAATCAGTTCGGCAAACCTCCGCAGGGCTGACGAACCGATTAAAGTGCGCAGTAGTGCCAAAGTAGGCATCACTCTTGCTTCGCCCGGTTAAAATATCGGACATACTCCACGGAAATTCCCTACCTCGATGGGTAGCCACCTCCCGCTTCAACGCATATCAAGCTTTTATATTATAAACTATTTGTCCTTAAATTTCAATAGCTTTATGAAAAAAGTTAAAATTTTTCTTGTAGAAATAGTGACGAAATTTTAGGGTGTTTTTTGTGCATATTTCACAAAAATTTATTTTTTTGCCACAAAAGTGTCACACAATCGAAGTTTTGCCACTATTTTCTTGCTTAAAGTATGATTTGTAAATAGTTTGTTCATAATTTTGTAGTAAAATATGATATGCGCCTCGCGTGCGCGTATTTTCAAAAATGAAGGAAATCCGACGAAATGAAGAAAAAACAGATGTACCTCGGCATATACCTGCCGATAATTTTTATTACGGTTACGGCTGCCGTCGCCCTGCGAACAGCGGCAATTTCTACCGACCTCGACACGCTTACGGGCTATTACGGAGACAAGACTCTGCTCACCGCGGCAAGCATTATTATCGCCGGCTCGGTTCTGTTCGGCTTGTCCTATCTCATATTCGGCAACAGAAGTCTGAAGCTGGCGGCAAGCTTTGATACACCTGCTACCTATATTCCCTCTGCGGCGGTTGCAGTATCTCTTCTGTTCGTTGCCTTCGGGCTGGTCCGCGACGTATCCGCCGGGTCCCACGGTGTATATGACGGAGATTTTTTGCGTTCAAACGCCCTCCCCCTTATAACTGCGCTTCTCGCCCTTCTCGCAATAGTCGGCTTCTTCCTTACCTCGTTTTCCCCTAAGCGCGAGAGCCTCTCACGGGCAGCCTTCGGAATAATGACGGTTATCTTTATCCTTGCCTATGCGGCAATGCTGTATTTCGACGACTCTATGCCGATGAACGCGCCTGACCGTATAGTTGACCTTATGGCTTACGTCACAGCCTCCGTATTCTTCCTTTATGAAATAAGACTTTCTCTCGGACGCGACGTATGGTTTGCGTATATTTCCTTCGGTATGGTCGCATCTGCCGTTACGGCTTACTCCTCCGTTCCCTCGCTTATCGCTTATTTTGTCACGGGACAAACGGTCTCAAGCTCCCTTTACGAGTCTATTCTCACATTCTCACTTCTCGTGTTTACGACGTCAAGAGTCCTTCTGACCCTGAAGCTTACAGAGGATAAGGATATTCCCTTCGTGGAGATGATAAAGGCGGCGGAGAGGAAGCGCAACGCGGAGGCCGAGGAGAGCGAGGAAATTCTCGACGACACCAAGGACGAGGTGGCAAACTACACCTTCGATATTACAGAACAAAAGCAGGACTCCGAGGAGGGACAGTAATGAAAAGAATCCTCGTCATAGACGGTAACAGCATTATCAACCGAGCCTATTACGGTATGAGGCCACTCACCACCAAAAGCGGCAAAAGCACCCACGCGGTGTACGGAATGATAAATATTATCTCTCGCCAGCTGACGGCAATACAGCCCGACTACGTGGCGGTGGCCTTCGACGTGAAGCATCCGACCTTCCGTCACAATATGTATTCGGAGTACAAGGCAGGACGTCACGCGACCCCTGAGGATTTGCTCTCACAGTTCCCGGATGCAAAGGAATGTTTACAATTAATGGGTATAAACGTCCTGGAGCTGCCGGGATACGAGGCTGACGACATTCAGGGAACCATAGCAAAAATGGCGCACGACTTCCCCGAAACCGAGAGCTACGTGCTGTCTGGCGACCGAGACCTTCTTCAGCTTATAGACGATAAAATTACGGTGCTTCTCGCCACCAACAGCGACACGAAGGTAATGAAAAGAGAGCAGTTCAGAGAGGAATACGGCATATCGCCCGACTCCTTTGTGGATATGAAGGCTCTTATGGGCGACTCATCGGATAATATCCCGGGTGTCGCGGGTATTGGAAAGAAAACCGCAGCGACTCTTATACAAAGCTTCGGCACACTTGAGGGGATTTACGAGAACATCGATAGCCCCGAGATTACCAAGGGCGTAAGAGAGAAGCTTCTTAAGGATAAGGATAACGCGTTTTTGTCTCGCGCTCTCGCTAAAATTGAGACAAATGCGCCTATCGGCAAGGAGCTTTGTGAGCTGTCACGCGGAGAAATGGACCGCCCCGGGCTTTACTCCAAGTTCCTCGAGCTGGAGCTTAATTCGCTTATTACCAAATTCGGCTTGACAGCCGCAGACGTGTCCGAAAACGGTGGTAAATCAGCCCAAAAGGACGAGCCGAAGGAGCAAGCTGTACAAGAGGACTGCCCAAGCTGCGAATACGTCAAGCTTGACCCTAAAAATGCGCAAATATCGCAGCACGCCCCCCTATCTGTTCAAATTATGGACGGTAAAGTTTACATTTTTGACGGCGAGGTAGGCTACGTTTACGAAGGGGAGCTTTCGCATATTGCGCACCTCTTTGAGAAAAAAGAAATTATATGCTACGACGGCAAAGCCCTCTGGCACGCTCTGCGAAAAGCGGGCGCCGAGCTTAGTGAAACAAAGCTTCTCGACCTTGCGCTCTACGCTTACGTTATTAACCCGGGAAGCGGTATAGGAACTCCCGAGTCACTTGTGGCTTCCTTTACGGGTAAAAACGCAAATAGTGGGGACCCGTGTGTTATTTTCTTTCCCGAGACAGAGGGAAAAATGCGCGAGAAGGTCACCCTTGACGGGCTTGACAAGATACTTTTCGATATAGAAATCCCCCTTCTCCCAATACTTGCAGAAACCGAGGAGTGGGGCTTCAAGATTGACTCTGCTTCTATGAGAGAATATTCCAAAGCCTTAGGTGTCCTTGCCGATGACCTTGCCGAGAGAATTTATATGCAGGCAGGACGGGAATTTAACATTAATTCCCCGAAGCAGTTAGGCACCCTTCTTTTCGAGGAGCTGGGGCTTGTTTGCCCGAAGAAGAAAACGAAAACGGGTTATTCAACCGATGCGGAGACCCTTGAGGCTTTGCGCTCGGAGTCTCCCATAATCGACGATATTCTGGAATACAGACAGGTCACGAAGCTGCGCGGCACCTATGCTGAGGCGTTGCCCGAGGTTGCCGACGAAAAGGGACGTATTCACACCGACTTCAAGCAGACTCTTACAGCGACGGGAAGGCTTTCAAGTGCCGACCCCAACCTTCAAAATATTCCTATCAAAACCAAAATGGGCAGGCAGATGCGAGGCTGCTTCATAGCCGAGGAGGGCTACACGCTCGTTGACGCCGACTACTCACAAATAGAGCTTAGACTCCTTGCTCATATCTCCGACGATTATACTATGAAGGAGGCGTTTGCCGCAGGGGAGGATATCCACAGAAAGACTGCCGCGGCGGTGTTCGGCTTCCCCGAGGAGATGGTTAACGAGGAAATGCGCAAAAAGGCAAAGGCTGTAAACTTCGGCATAGTTTACGGTATAGGCGGCTTCTCGCTGTCGAAGGACCTGGGCATTTCCGTTGCGGAGGCTACAAGGTACATCAAAAACTATATGTTAAACTACCCGGGAATTGAAGAATACCTTGAGCGCGTTGTCGAGCAAGCAAAGAAAAACGGCTACACAACCACCGTTTTCGGCAGAAGGAGATACATTCCCGAGCTTAACGCGCAAAACGGCAACCTCCGAGCCTTCGGTAAAAGAGTTGCAATGAACGCGCCAATCCAGGGAACAGCCGCCGATATTATGAAAATGGCGATGATAAACGTCTACAAGCGGCTGAAGGAGGAGAAGCTTGACGCCCGTATTGTTATGCAGGTCCACGACGAGCTGGTAGTTGAAACCGCACTTCCAAACGAGGCGAGAGTCAAGGAGCTTCTCAGAGAGGAAATGGAGGGCGTTACAAAGCTTTCCGTACCCCTTACGGTTGACGTAACCTCGGGAAGAACCTGGCTCGACCAAGAGTAGTTATATCCTTATATCCTTAAGAGCTAATTTGTTTTCAGAGCTGCGCGGCGGAAATTCGTCACCGCAAAAATGACATTGCTCGAAACGGAATATGATAATTAAAAACGGCGCAAATTGCGCCGTTTTTTGTACTTTTTAAAGATAATCAACCAAAAACAGGGGGTTTTACGGTAGTTTTCATAAACCTAATCAAAAAATGTATATTCTCTTATAGTCCCCGACCTTGACAGAGCTTCCGTCAAGAGATGTTGTGGAGGCGATATCGTTATCCTGCGCTATATCCGCAAGGGATTTATGGAATTTCCTTGCGACCTCGAAGAGGGTCTCGTCACCTTCGGGATAATATACGGTAATTCTGCCCGAGGATTCCTCATAGCTCTGTTCGGTTATTGCATCGGAAGAGGCAAGGACGGTCTCGCTTTTCTTCTCGCTTACGGTTACGCCTCCCGAAAGGGTATAGTTAATCTCAATTTTGTCGCCGTCAATAAGGGGTGAGGCGAGAGTTTGAGAAAAACTATATTCGCAAGCTATGCCCTCCGACATACCCGATGCGCACTTTACACTCTCCTCAAGGGGTACCGAGAGCTTAATCCCCGTATACGATACGTCGCCCTCTTCGTTTACCTCCGACGCGATGCCCGAGAAACGAACCTCGCCCACAAGCTTAAGCTTGTCACCGTCACACAAAACGGTATTGATCTTCGGGTTAGCAATAAGATATAAAATCTGGTGAAGATTTTCGCAAGGCAGCTCTCCGCGCTCCACCTCGCATCTCACCCCTTCGGAAAGCGAAACTCGCTCACGAAGCTCGGTATATTCGTAGTTACGGTAGGTATTCTCGGTGGGGCAGCTTCTCACAAAGGCGTCGGATACAACACGCACGTTTTCGTTATACTCCCCTCGCACCTCGTATTCCACAACCGCAGAAGCAACGATTTCCGCACCCGTCTCGGAGGCGTTAACGTTCGTTACTAAGGATACTGCATTGGCTATGGGGATAAGCGACATAGCTCCCGTCACCCCGGGGAAAGGAACAGTCTCCTCTATGGGAATCCTTTTCTCAACGAAGTAAAGAGGAGAGTCGGGTGTAGAGACTACGGCATAAACAAGAAGCTCACCGAGAACGTTCACCTTTTCCTCACCGACCTCGGCGCGAAGGCTTAAGGTCTCAGCCCCCGAATAGACAATCTCCACCTCGTCGGCGATAACTCCTTCCAGCCTTTCAATGACCTCGGCATACTCTCTTTCAACGCGCTCGGACATCTCAACGGAGCGCAAATTCATAACACGGGTAAGGGTTTCGGGCTCCGTCTCGCCTACGAACGCCGTTCCCGAGGCGGCAATGATATCCTCACATACAAGAGCCGTGGTGGCCCCTACCGTCGCCTTGGCGGAAAACCTTCTCGGCCCCGTCAGCCTTACGTTATAAGAGGTAACGGAGGGCTCGGCATAGGCGCCAATCAGACCCTCTGTGCGACACTTTACGGCTCCGTCATAGTCGGAGGTGAAGCTGACACCCGTGGGCTTGTTTTCGCTGTCAAGATATACAACGTTATATACAACTATTCCCGAGAATTCAACCTCTTCCTCGTCGGTAAATTTCCCCGACGGACGTGCGACACACTCGGTATAAAGAATTTTTCTTACGTCACCGTAATAGTCCGGAAGGATATAGTCGACGGAGGACTCTACCGCAAGCTCCGCCATATCGCTTACTCTTTTAAACTTTTTCTCCATAATCTCCATAAGGTTTCCCTCGCTTTCATTTGTTTAGTCAAATATATTCGAGCCTCTCGGAGTTTATGACACAGGACGCAAAAATGCAGCGCACCTGCAAGCGAAGGGTAAAACAGAGCCTATGTTAAAGAAAAACAAAAATCCCGAGGAAGCAAATGCTATCCTCGGGATTTTTTAAGGGGAAAACAGACTTTTTTGAAAACTATAGTTTACAATATTGGAGAATTTTAGTAATCCGCGCCCATAGACTCCATAAGTCTTTTGTTGAATTCCGCAGCCGTATTATAACCCATTCTCTTCTGGCGGTTATTCATAGCGGCAACCTCTATAACTACGGAAAGGTTTCTTCCCGGGCTGACGGGTATGACAATGCTTGGGACCTTGATGCCGAGTATCTCGGTGGTATCCTCGTCGAGTCCGAGTCTGTCGTACATCTTGCCGTCCTGCCAGGGCTCAAGGTTAACTATAAGGTCAATCTTCTCGGTATCCTTAACCGAGCCCATACCGAAAAGGCGTCTGACGTCAACGATGCCGACTCCGCGAAGCTCTACGTAGTGCCTTATAATATCGGGGGCACATCCTACGAGAGTTGTTGCCGAAACCTTCTTTATTTCCACGGCGTCATCGGCTATGAGTCTGTGGCCGCGCTTGATAAGCTCAATTGCCGTCTCACTTTTACCGACGCCCGAATCACCGAGAAGCAGTATACCCTCGCCGTAAACCTCAACCAGAACTCCGTGACGGGTAATTCTCGGTCCAAGCTCCACGTTAAGATACGCGATAATTGCCGCGAGGAAATCGGAGGTGCTCTTCGGTGTGCGAAGCAGTGGCACGCGATACTTCTCCGCGTACTTTTCCGCCTCGGGGTGAATTCTGAGCGATGCGGTGTAGATTACTCCCGCAGGAACCGAGCTGAAGAAATCCTTAAGCTTAGAGTCTCTCTCCTCATCACTCATAGTGTCGAGAAATTTATGCTCAGCTTTACCGATTATCTGTATGCGCGCAGGCTCGTAGTAATCGTAAAAGCCCGTAAGCTGAAGTCCGGGTCTGTTAACTCGCGAGCATTCTATAAGTATCTTATCGGGCAGGTCGGGCAAAAACAACGTTTCAAGGTCGAATTTGTCTATTACCTTAGATAATTTTACACTGTAATTCTGTTCCATTGGCTTCTCCTGTTTATATTTTAGGCTTTAAATACGTCGCATAGGCGCGGCGGGTAATTCAAGGGATATTTTCAAATCTTTCTTTCATTATATCAAAACGGTGGGTGGATTTCAATATATTTCAGCCATTTTCTCAAATATTTTTGACCCCTTCGACTTGATTTATTAACATTATTCTGCTAGAATATTACATATATTATCGCTTGCAAAATAAAATTTGTTTTGGAGAAACTATGAAAAAGCTGCTTTCAGTTATACTTTTGCTGTCCGTTATGCTCTCGCTTTGCTCCTGCGGCAGAAAATACAAGCCTCAAAAAAGCACCAAAGAGGAGTCCAGAGTCGTGATGTCCCTGTCGGTTGACGGCGAGGAGTACGATATCAAATACGAGCTATACAGGGCTCTTTTCCTTGCAAACAAAAGCAAGATTGACGGCGGAGACGCCGACGTATGGACGGGCGTCGAGGCTGCGGAATACGTCAGCCAAATTAATGAAATTATAACCAAGGAGGCGGCATACATATACTCCGCCCTCCACCTTGCGCATAAATTGGATATTGACGTCTATTCCTCCGAGGCTGACGATTTCGTTGACGAATGTATTACCCTGTGCGTTGAGGGCAGCGAGGACGGAAGCGTTGCGGGAGCAGGCAGCTACGAAAAATATCTCGGCTCCTTGAAGTCTGCAGGACTTAATTACTCCGTTTGCGACCTTATGTTCCGCTACTCCTATGCGCTCTCCGAGATTAACAAATACTACCTCGGTGAGGAGAATCCCGCCCTCGGCAGTCTCGGCGGCGCTATCGATACCTCGGACGAAAGCCTTCGCACCTTCTACTACAGCGACGAATGCGTAAGAGTTCTCCGCGCCTTCGTTCCAAGCCAGCTTCGCAGCTATGAGTGGGCGGAGGACTTCAGAGACGATATCGCGGCGTGCGAAAGTGATATGGAGAAGGCTCTCCATATAATAAACTACACAGCCGTTCCCTACTCCGAGCTTATCCTCGACGGTGAGATTACAGGAGTTCTCATCGGCAAGCACGCTATGGATAAATCATATTACACCGATTATACAAATGCGGCGTTCTCCGTAAGCGACGGCGGTGTCAGCTACGTTGCAACCGTTAAGGGAACGGGATATACCGATATAGACGGCTACTACGTTTTCTCCGCTCTTGCAAAAGACGACGGGCATTTTAACGAGAATAAGGCTCTCGTCAAGGACGCATATCTTGAAAACGAAATAGGTAAAATACTCGACGGTATTATTGCCTCACTCGTTGACTCCGCAGAATACGAAAAGGATTACTCTCTGATATCCCACAAGGATATTAGTATGGACCCGTGATGAAAAAACAGGCATTTTACGCAAAGCACAGACTGACCGACGCCAAGCCCATAGACATAACCAGACGCCCTATTCTGGCTAAGGATTTCGCAGACTCGGTTACAGATTTTTTAAACAGCAATTTCAGAGGGCTCGTTGAGGTGACCCACGAGGTTCCAAACGTTGCCTTCTACGTCAGCATATCCTCGGATATGGCGGCGTACTTTCTGAAGCTTATGTTGGCTTACGTTAACGGCGAAAGCTTACTCAAGATACATATATCTACCCCCGAGGAGGACCTTGTTGTAGCTATAACCGCAGAGGACGTCCTTCCCTATGATTTTGTAGATACGAATACGCTTATAAGGACAGCGAAAAACGCAGGATTTGACGTTACGGTTACGGACAACTCCATCATAATGAAGTCCCATCTTACTCTCTCCGCAGCTCTCCGAGTCTACGCGCTTAACTTCTCGGATATGCGTTATAAGCTTAACGAGCTGTTCTATACGGGCGGTCCAATCGTAACTCAAAAGGGCAAATAATATAACAATAGTTTACAAAATCGTTTATTTTTCATCTACACGCAGGCAAATACAATAATTCATTGGTAATAATTTTGAGAGTCGGCACTTGCGCCGACTCTCTTTTTTATATAGGTAGGTTTGAGTGATAAAAGGGCCGAGTTGAAGCTATACGGAATTATCATTTTTTGTATTTCGGCTCGTTGTGTTTTTCTTTTTAAGATTAAAAAACAGACTCTAAATTTTAATTTCTGCAAATCAGGTCGGCTTTCCTATTTTTGTTACACATAACCGAGATAAAAATTGAGCAAATTAAGAAGCAGTGAAGCGTTTTACAACGAACAAATTAGCACAGCTTTATCTCGACTCTCGGGAGATGAGCTTTTTGGATATGGCAGAATGGAGAAGATAATGAACAGAACCTTTATCAGAATTATACTGTGTATGATTCTTACTGTATATACGCTTATTCCCTTCGGTGGCTTACGGGCATGTGCCGCAGAGAATATAAGCGAAAACGCGGAAAACGAGGGGGAGCGTGTTAAGTTTTCCGAGGACGGAGCTACCCCTGTTCTTTCCGAGGACGTGGTAGTTGGCTCCCGAATCTGGGAGCTGCTCTTTGGCAAAAAGGAGAAGGCATTGGCACTTATCCCGGGCGGTGACGTTTTCGGTATAAAAATAAAGCTTTCACACGTGACGGTAGCCGACTCAAAGGGTATCCCTGCTCTGTCCCCCGGGGACGTTATCCTTTCTATTAACGGAAAGGAAATAAAGACGGCGGAAGAAGCGCGAGCCGCAATCTCAGCCTCGGGGGGCGAAAGCGTAACCATACGCGCACTGCACAGAGGCGAAAGAGTAGGTATTGAGGTCCGCCCTACCCTTATGGACGGAGAATACAGGCTCGGCTTAACTCTGAGAGACGGAGTTGTAGGAATTGGAACCGTCACCTTCGTTGACCCCGAAACGGGGTTGTTTGGAGGGCTCGGTCACGGTATATGCGACTCCGACTCGGGTGAGCTTGCGGATATGGAATGCGGTGAGGTAACGGGCGCCCTTCTCGGTAGTATTCACAAGGGCGAGGTCGGCAAGCCCGGTGAGCTTACGGGCATATTGACGGAACAAGCCCTCGGCACCGTCTACAAGAACTGCGAATGCGGAGTTTTCGGTTATCTCGACGAGATTCCCGAAGGCGCAAAAGTCCTCGAAATCGCGACACGGGATGCGGTTCACGAAGGCGAAGCCACCATAATTTCCACCGTCCGCAGCGGCAAAACCGCCGAATACAAAATCGAAATTTACGATATTGACAAAAGCTCGAGCGGCTCCAAATCCTTCCGCATCCGCGTCACCGACGAAGCCTTGAAAGCCCTCTCGGGCGGCATCGTCAGAGGTATGTCGGGCAGCCCGATAATTCAGGATGGTAAGCTTGTGGGAGCTGTTACCCATGTCATGGTAGCAAATCCAACCGAGGGCTACGGCATCTTCATAGAGAATATGTTGAATGCGGCAAATAATCAGTCACAGCAAAAGGCTGCCTAAGGCGCAGTGACTCACGTTATACTCCTTTGCGGTGCAAGCGTTGCCGCTTGGTGCGTTGCACTCTGCTCGTCTTTTAACGAGCCACCGCGGAGCAATCTGCGCTCACTCGCTCACAAGCAAGCTTGCAGACTCGTTTCGCTTGATTATGTGTAGCCGACCCAACCGAGGGGTACGGCATATTCATAGAAAACATGTTAAATGCGGCAAATATTCCTATGGCGAAGGCATCGTAACCGTTAAAATTGTAGGGGGCGGGGTCTCCCCGCCTGCAAAAAAGGCAATATCATTCCATTTTGGTTTGATATTGCCTATCTTTTCATATTAATGTCGCCTTAGTAACAAGTCCCTCGAAATCTCTGTCAAATACAGCATAATCAATACAGTCAAGTGAACTTAAAGTATAAAGCGATTTCGTATTGAATTTTGTACTGTCGCATAAAAACACGGTCTTGTCTGCGCGCTCGAGCATAACGCTGCGCACATAGTTTTCTTCTTCTGTTGAATCGGTGATCAAGCCGTCAATGCTCAATGATTGAGAAGAGAAAAACATAATATCTACGCTTATATCCAAAAGAGATTTATATGTCGCAGGTCCCCCAAGTGAAACCGACCCGTTAATGGAACCACCACCGATAGAGCGCGTTTGAATCCCATGATTTATTGCGCTTATGGCAGTTTCCAAATTGTTGGTAAAAACCACAGCTGAATGAAGTTTCGCGATATGAGGAATCATAAAGCTCGCGGTTGTTGAGCTGTCAAGCAAAATGCTTTGACCTTCACATAAAAGTGATGAGGCTTTTTGAGCGATGATGCGTTTTTCTTTTATGTT
>JAFUPM010000081.1 GCA_017481225.1 Clostridia bacterium | reverse complement strand
TGCTGAGATTTGTGAAGGATATGTACGAGAAACTCGGATTTATGGCAAAGGAGCTTGATATAGGCGGCGGACTTGGAGTAAGATATATAGCGGAGCAGCCAACCCTTGATATAAAGGCGACCCTTTCTATGGTAGCCGATGCTATGAAGATTGAGGCGGCGGAGCTTGGTATTTCCCTTCCCGATATATGCTTCGAGCCCGGCAGAAGCATTGTTGCCGATGCGGGACTGACACTTTATACCGTAGGCACTGTAAAGAGAATTCCCGGCTACAAAAGCTACGTTTCGGTTGACGGCGGTATGACCGACAACCCGAGGTACGCTCTCTACGGCTCGCCCTATACTATTATTCCCGTGGCGGCACCCGTGGACCCCGATGCGTCGGAGCTATGCTCCGTTGTAGGCCGCTGCTGCGAAAGCGGCGATATTCTCCAAGAGAACGTCCCGATGCCGAAGGACGTCTCTCGCGGAGACCTGCTTGCCTGCCTTACCACGGGCGCGTATCACTACTCTATGGCGTCGAACTACAATCGCATTCCGAGAGCCGCCGTGGTAATGCTGAGAGACGGCGAAAGCTATCTCGCTGTTAAGCGCGAGACAGTGGAGGATATTGCGAGGTTGGATATATAGTATCTTTTCAAAGCGAGCGGCGGAAAATACTATTTTTTCAACGATAACTTGATTTTAAAAATCAAAACCAATTAACACGAAAAAACGAAAAAGAAAAATCTCCTGCTCAGGGTTGCCTTGGCAGGAGATTTTTGCCTTTGTGTTATAAAAGATGTATTTATATGTGTTATAAAATATGTATTTATAAAAAATGTTTATTTAGAATACTTCGCGATTACTGTCTTTACTGCTGCGATAACCTTCTCGATATGCTCGCGCTCCCAAGAGGGGTGAAGGAAGAGGCTGACGGTTCTGTCGCGCAGCGATCTTGCGACAGGGCAGACAACGGTGGAATAATCAACGGTTTCGGGGTTGGTGTACTCCTTGGATTTGAAGGGGAACTGAGCGTCGCCGAAGCCAACGCCGTTCTGGTAAGCCTGCTCGAGGTAGGACTCGGGCCAGAGGATACCTGAGCAAGGGATACCCATACCGATAAGCTCCTTTATAAATTCCTTGGCGGTTATCGTCACAACGTCTCTGTCAAGAAGAATGGGATACCACCAATAGGAGTTCTTTCTCTCCTCGGAGGTGTATGCTACGGCAGATATGCCCTTGAGGCCTCGGAAGGCTTTATCGTACATTGCCGCGTACTCGAAGCGGCGAGCGAGGTTCCAGCTGTCGTAGCGGCGAAGCTCGCAAAGTCCTATTGCAGACTGCATTTCGGTCATACGGTAGTTGAAGCCGACGCGTCTGTGTATGTAGGGAAGCTTCTCCTCCAGGGCAAGCATATTCATACGGGTGCGTACGTCGTAGCCGTGGTCGCGGAAGGAACGGCACTCCCAGCCAAGGTCCTCGTTGTTGGTGACAACCATACCGCCCTCACCGCCTGTGGTGAACTGCTTGGACTGGCAGAAGGAGAAGCAGCCAACGTCACCGATAAGTCCGACCTTGGTTCCCTTATATTCGCCGCCTATGCACTGCGCGCAGTCCTCTACAACGTAGAGCTTATGCTTTTTCGCAAGCTCGAGAATGGGTCCCATATCGCAGACTACGCCGTAAAGGTGAACGACAACTATAGCCTTGGTGCGCTTGTTTATAAGCTTTTCAATAGATTTCGGGTCAATCGTGTGGTCCTCGGTGACGTCAGCAAACACAGGAACAGCGCCTGCCTGGACTACCGAGAAGGAGGAGGCTATGAAGGTGTAGGAGGGGACGATAACCTCGTCGCCGGGGCCTACGCCGAGAGAGGAAAGGGCTATGTGAAGAGCCGCTGTACCGTTGGTGCAGGAGACAGCCATCTTGGCTCCCATCCACTCGGCAAATGCTTCCTCGAACTCCATTCCTATTTTACCTGTCCAATAATTTACCTTGCCGGACTTCAGAACGTCGGCAACTACCTCGGGAACCTCGGGTGCAAACTGAGGCCAGCCCGGGAAGCCTATTTCCTCGACGCCTGAGCCGTTCATTACTAAATCTTTCTTTTCCATTTTGAATACCTTCCTTTTAGGTTTCTTTACTGCTATACTTTAATTATACAGCAAATGCTGTATTTTTCAATGCTCGATATTCCGCAAAAGTTGAACAATATTCCAAGCAGGCAACCTTTATCGCGTGATAATACAAAAGTATAAATGGATTGACTAAGGCTAACCAAGTCTTATTGCCGAGTTACCGCTCACCGATACGGTGAGATTTACGGCAAGCGAATATCAGCTTATCAAGGAAGGTATAAGTCGGGCATAGCTTCTTGCATCAGCAGTTACCGCTCTTCGAGAAGAGCGGAGAGAGCGCAGCCTTCTATAAGCTCCATTCCCTTATCATTCGGATGTAATTGATCCGGAAGGTACTCTGCCGCGTTCTCGGGAGTGATGCCGTCTAAACGCAGGTCGGCGTACTTTACCCCGAGCCTCTCGAGCATAGGTGTCAGCTCACGGTGGAGCGCATCGACTCGCTCGCGGGTGTAGTATGCCGGAACGTAGCCGGGGAGAAGGGCAAGTATTTCCGCACTCGGATAGAAGTATCTTATACGCAGGAGCGCTTCCTCGTACGCCCCTACTACGGAGCTCCATTTCGTGACGGTGAGGTCGGGGGCGGCGCGGTTTGCGGCAGGGGATCCGATAGGCATCCTCGATGCAAGGTCGTTGGTGCCGCCGTAGATGATAACGAGGTCGGGGGTGCCGTTTGCGCCGAGGTTGGATATTCTGGTGAGAGATGCCATAGCGGCGTCCTCTCCCATATCCGCTCTGTTTCCGTCTATGTCGTTGGAGACACGGCTCCCCGCCCAGCTGTCATTGATGCCGAGGGTGGCGGAGAGGCTCGTTATAAGCCGCATCCACCAGGTCTTTTCGACCTCGGTGAGAAGATTTGCTTGGGGGTATCTCGATCTGTGGGCAAGATTTTTGCCGTCGGCTGTGGGAATATAGCCGCGGAAGGTGGAGATACTGTCGCCCAGAATGGAGATTATTTTACCTTTGTATTTTTCGTTTTGCATTTTCCGTATTATTAATTCAAGTGGGTCGTTACTCACGGCGGCGAGTCCAACCTAACGAAAGTTCGGTCTGCGCCTCCGGAAGGGTTTATTTATGGTATTCCGAGTTTTCGACGTAGAGGGCGTAGGCTTCGTCTGTGACGCCGCGGTTCGCGATAATGCTTGAGTAGAGCTTGCCGCTGCTTTTGACGGTGCGGGTCTGGGTTTCGTAGTCGCAATGGACGATGCCAAATCGCGCACGCTCTCCCTCTCGCCATTCGAAGTTATCGGTAAAGCTCCAATGATAGTAGCGTTCTATGCGGTTATCCGTTTCGCTGATAAGCTTCAGCTGGTCGTAGATAAAGCGAGGACGGAAGGAGTCGGTATTGTCGCAGGTGCCGTTCTCGGTTACGAACACGGGGTATTCCCTGCCGTATTTTTCCGAGAGCTTCTCCGAGAGGCGGATAAGTCCCTCGTGGTAAATTTCCCAACCTAGGTCGTTTCTGTCCGAGCCCTCGCGAACTCCGTCGGAAATTCCCTCGCAGGTGCTTCTGGAGTAATAGTTAATGCCTATAAAGTCGTAGTATTTGCCGACCTTAACACCCTTGCGGCGCAGGACGGGAAACAGGCATTTGCCCGTCATCATAGCCTTTGTGATTGCGCCCTGGAAGAGATACTCTGAAAGTCGGGCGGCAAATTTGTGCCAGAGGTTTTTCGGATTTTTCGGCTCGAAAACGCGCAGATGGTTTGCGAAGGAGACGAGGGTTTCTTCCCTGCTCTTTCCAAGCGCCGAGCGCTTTTCGTGGATTAAGGAGTATGCGCGGATATGGGCGGCGGTCATATTGGAAAAGGCTTTAATCAAGGCGCCCATAGACTTTTTTTCGGGTGGCCATATTCCGTAAAACAGACTGTTGGTCGCGTAGACGTTAGGCTCGTTTATAGTGATATAATCGCTGACAAGGTCACCAAGGGTGTCCATTACCCGAGAGACGAGGGCGAGATAAATCTCAACCGACTCAGCGCACTCCCAGGCACCCATATCCTCAAACCAGATGGGATTTGTGAAGTGGTGAAGGGTGAGCATAGGCTTGATGCCCTTGGAGAGCATATACTCTACTTCCTCGCGGTAGTGGGCGAGGGCTTCTTCGGAATACTCGCCGCGGCGAGGCTCGACCCTGCTCCACTCGATACCGAAGCGGTAAATTTCAAGCCCCATATCCGCCATAAGGTCGATATCCTCGCGGAAGCGGTTATAATGGTCGTTGGCTCTCACGGGGGTGGTGCCGTCGTCTACCTTGCCCTCGGCGGCGAAGCGCGCCCAATTGTTATTTTCGTCTCCTCCCTCTATTTGGGTTGCGGCAGTTGCCGTACCGAGGAGGAGGTTTTCTTTAAGCTTAAATTTCATTTTCTGCTCCTGATTTTGGAGATTTGTCTGTGCGTTTTTTCGCCACGGGCTCCGTTTGTTTACTTAGGAAGGCTTTGGCGTTTAGGTTTGTCGATGCAAGTGCGCGACTTTTTACGTAGCTATTTCGGGGTTGCTTTTTAAGTTAGCAGCTGTCAGCACTTATAGCTTCGGGATTGCTTTAGCTCTCTGCGGCTGCATTTTCTCCTTCGGTAGCTGTGGCAGACGTGTTCTGTCTTGCTTCGAGGTCGGAGACAATCTCGGAGTAGAGCTTCTCGTCTATCTTAAACTTCTTCGAATAGAGGAAGAAGCCTATGAGAATACAGATAAGAGGAAGTATCATCATAGCAACCTTCATTATCCAGATGCCGCCGTCGGTTATATTGGCGTTTATATACGCCCGAGCTGCTTCTTCGGAAAGCTTCATATCCGTGATGGAGTTGGCAATCATATTGATGCCCGAGATAACGAGAGTGAAGGAGACAACGCCCTTGCTAATTGCGCTGCCGAACTGATTAATGAAGGGCTGTACTGCGAAGGAGGCAGCCTCGTTGCGCTTGCCAAGCTTCCACTCGCCATACTCTACCGCATCGGCAAGAAACAGAAGCATCAGCAGCTGTATAAATGCCTGAGCAAAGAAGAGACCGAGTCCTGCGATTACTATAAGGGGCAGCCACTCGAAGGAGAGGAAGAAGATTACGTAGGAGACGGTAACGGCAATCATAGAGCCTGTGTAGAGCTGCTTTCTCGTAAACTTCTTTCTGAAAAGGGGGAATACGGACAGTGCCGTAAGCTGTGCCACGGCGAGAACTGCTGCAAATACCATATACATTCCCTCGTCACCGTAGGCGTACTTGAAGTAGTAGGTGCCGAAAGCGGTGGTGGAGCAGTAGCCCACCATAAACAGCGCCATAGAAATAGCTGTCACAAGGAGCTGGTCGTTGCCAACAAGGGCGCGGAAAAGACCCTTAAGGGTGGTACGCTCGGTGTTGATAAGCTGACTGCGGTCCTCCTTGACGCCAAAGAGGGTTACGCACTGGAAGGCGCACATAATAAGGGCTATTATAATAGCGAATACGAAGTAAACGTCACGGTCGGAAAGTCCGAGCCAGGAGAACATTGAGGGTACGTTCAGATAGATGAGAACCATAGAGAACATACCAACGTTTGCGCATATTCTCGCAAAGGCACCAACGCCCTCGCGGACCTTCTGGTCCTTGGAAATAGCGGGCATAAGCGACCAATACGCGATATCGTTAAGCGAGAAGAAGATGCTGAAGAGGAGATAGTTGAAGGCGAGAAGAACTATGTGGGCGGTCTCGCTCATATTGAAATTGTGGAACATAAGTACCGTCAGGGCGGCGGTGCCTATCATACCTATGAAAATCCAGGGCTTGAACTTACCCCATTTGGTTTTCGTGTTATCAACAATCATACCGACGAAGGGGTCGATAACGGCATCGAAAATGCCGAAAACCGTTAGCATTACGCCGATAACCGCAAGTCCGCCGTCGGAGAAGCCAACAACGTCGGTAAGATGTACCAGAAGGTACATACTGACGAGGGAATAGAGGGCGTCTCTGCCTACTGTGCCAAGTCCAAAGCAGATTTTGTTTTTTGTCATCTGTTTGTTCATTTTCTTCACCTTTACTTTTGTGTTTTATGATTAGATGCTCGGGTGTTTTTTAGCTTTGAGTGTTTTATTGATGCTTGATTGCTTTTTGCTTTGTGCATTTCTATGATTAGATATCCAAGCGCTTTCTTACTTCGGGATTTCCTTTATGATATAGATATTCGAGCCGAAGTCGCCGAGAATTCTCAGGTCCTTGTGGTAGCCCGTTCCCTCGTACTGCATAGCTAAGGATATGCCCTCACGCAGGGCTTCGCCCGAGCATTGATAGCTCTCCTCACCGTCGGGGAGGGAGAAATGCTTATCCACCGTGCGGAGTATGAAGCCGTCGGGGTGGAGCGCAACGGGAGAAATATGCTTCACAAGTCCACCGAAGCGGCGGATTTTCAGCCTTTGGGGTAAGGTTGTGACGGAGTAGAGGCAGCCCTCCTTAGCATCGGGCACGCGAAGGGTATCCCTTCTCGGGCAGGCGTGGGCGTGAGATTGGAAAAGTCCTGCGATAATTTCTCCGTCACCTGTAATCTGCCAAGAAATTTGGTTGGGATTATCGCATTTTACAAGTCTCAGCTTGCCGTATTGGAAGGTGCGCCTATGCTCCTTATAGAAGGCTATCTGCTCCTTTATCTGTTTCCTTTCATCGGGTGTAAGCTCACCGAAATCCAGCTCGTAGCCGAGGTCGCCGAAGGCGGAAACGTTGAAGCGAGTGGAAAGAGGCGTATCCCTCAGAGTCTGCTGATGGGGTGCCATAGACACGTGGGCTGAGACCGTTGACTGAGGATAGAGGCAATATATGCCTCCCTGTATTTTCAGCCTCTCGATAGGGTCGGTATTATCCGAGGTCCATATCTGCGGTGAGTAGCACAGCATACCGAGGTCAAAGCGGTTGCCGCCCGAGGAGCAGCTTTCAAACAGCACCTTCGGGTGAGCTTTCAGGAATATTCTGTCAAGGACCTCGTAAAGTCCCAGAATATAGCGGTGGTAGAATTCGCCCTGGTTTTTAAGCGCGCCCGAATGAGCGTCGCTTATATGGCGGTTGTAGTCCCACTTTACGTAATCGACCTGCCCTTCGTCTAATACTCTGTTAACCGAGTCAACTATATAGTCCCTTACTTCTCGCCTTGTAAGGTCGAGGATATACTGATTTCTGCCGACGGAGGGGACTCTGCCGGGTACTCTTACAGCCCAATCGGGGTGGGCGCGGTAGAGGTCACTGTCCTCGTTGACACACTCGGGCTCGAACCATAAGCCGAAGCGCATACCGAGGCTTTTGACCTTTTTCGACAGCGCCTTGATGCCGCCCGGGAGCTTACGAAGGTTTACTGTCCAATCCCCGAGACCTGCTCTGTCACTGTTTCTTGCGCCGAACCAGCCGTCGTCAAGGACGAACATTTCCACTCCCAATCTTTTCGCTCTGCCTGCAAGGGAGTGGAGCTTGCGGCGGCTAAAATTGAAGAAGGTCGCTTCCCAATTATTTATAACCACGGGGCGGTCGGAATTCTTATGCTCTCCGCGGACGATATTTTCATTTACAAAGGCGTGCATATTCTCCATAACAGAGTTATAGCCACCGTCACCGAGAGTCATTACAGCCTGGGGCGTCTCGAAGCTTTCGCCTCCCTGAAGCTTCCATAAGAAGCAATGGGGGTTAATGCCACTCATAACGCGGACTGTATCGAAGGTGGAAATTTCAACGGCGGAATAATGGTTGCCGCTATAAACGAGGTTAAAGCCGTATACCCTGCCGCGCTCCTCGTCGGCTCCCCTCTCGCAAAGGAGAAAGCCCGGGTTGCGCCTGTTGGAGGAGGCGCCCGTCGTGGAGTCGTTCACCATAATTCCCGCAGTGACAGGACGGCGGTGGAGGTGCGCCTCCTTCGCCCAGGTGCCCTCGAAGGTTATCATATCGTAGCTGCCTTCCTTTATATCCAGCATAAAGCTCATAAGCTTGCGGATATATACGGGCTCGTCCCCCTCGTTTACGAGAACTGCGTTTCGGCAGATAACGTTGCTTTCGCTAAAGACAGTATAGCTGTGGCGTAGGATCAAACTGCCGTATTTTTTATCCCTGAAATCTACATTTAACGTCTCACATTCCCCTATGGCTGTTGGGAGAGATGCGCTTTCGTAGGGGGCGCTGATTATCTTGTGGTCGGAGTAGACGAAATCGCACACGAAGCCGCCGTCCGGCATCAGAAGCTCTATGGGGCTGTGGCGGTAATCGCCCTTGCCTATTCCCGAATATTCAAGGAGAAGGCTGTCAAGAGAATAGCCCGGGGTCTCGGCGCTGTAATCAACCTGCGAGCCGAGCTGCATCGTATTTTTCATACGGAGAGAGGGGACGTCACCCTCCGAAATTCTCCCTCCGTAGTGGATATGCTCGGGGTGACCCGAGGCGGTTATGGCGAAAACGTATGAGGTTTTTTCGGTATCCAGCTTAAAGATACCGTCCTTTACCGTTATCATAGACTTTTTTCCTTTCGGTTAATTTGCGCTTAGTTAGCTCCGAGCTTAGGCTTTATGAGGCGGAACTCGTAGGGGCGGAGCTTTTCGCCGACACCCTCGTAATTTGAGATTATACATTCGCCCTCTATGCCCTCGGGCAAGGCTCTCGTCTTGTCTGAAAAGCTTGCGACTACCGTAAGTCGCTCTCCGTCAAGTTCCCTCTCGAAGGCGTATACGTCGCCCTCGGCGCAAAGCTCCTTAAAGGAGCCCTCCTTCAGTACCTCCGAGGACTTTTTGTAGGCGTTCACCTTCTTGAAGAATGCTATTACGCCGTCGGGGTTAGACAGGTCGCGTCTTACGTTCACCGTCTTGTGGTTGGGGTGAAGCTTCAGCCAGGGGGTGCCGCTTGTGAAGCCTGCTCCCTCCCCGTCGGTCCACTGCATAGGAGTTCTGGCGTTGTCACGGGAGGTTTTCTTAATAAGGTTCCAGCGGAAGGGGTTAATAATGCCCATTGACTTCGCCATTTTATCTACGTTGTGGCTCTCGATATCCATAATTTCATCAAGGCTATCGAAGGCGCCGTTGGTCATTCCTATTTCCTCACCCTGGTATATGAAGGTGGTGCCGCGTAGGGTAAAGAGAAGTCCGAGAAGCATCTTCGCGCCCACAGCGCGGTATTCCCCACCCTTGGTAAAGCGAGTGACGGAGCGAGGCTGGTCGTGGTTCTCAAAATACAGAGTGTTCCAATTTAGCCCTGTTTGCCACTTCGTAAGAGTTTTCATAAGCTTTTTAGGCTTAAATTTGGTTTTGAACCATTTCACGGCTATCTGGTCGCACTCCATATGCTCGAAGGCGAATACCATATCAAGCTCGCGGCGTGACTCGTCGCAAAGGTCACGCGCCATAGGAATATCTACCATAACCGTCTCACCTACGGTGAAGGCGTCGTACTTATCAATAACGTCGCGGCGGAGGGAGGAGAGTATTCTGTGGGTGCCGTCGGTGGAGAGGTAATGCTCTCTGCCCGTAAGGACAAGCTGCCGCTTACCGTCCTCGAAGCTCTTTTTGTGTATGACGTTTATAACGTCGCAGCGGAAGCCTGCTACACCCTTGTCAAGCCAGAAGCGCATTATATCGCATATTTCGCGATAAACCTCGGGGTTATACCAATTAAGGTCGGGCTGCTTTTTTGAGAAGAGGTGGAGGAAATACTCCTCGTTTTTGGGGTCGCCGAAGGGCTCCCAGGGGCAGTCGGCGAAGAAGTTGCCCCAATTGTTGGGGAGCTTGCCGTTCTTGCCCTTCTTGATTATATAGTAATTCTTGTATTTTTCCTCGCCTGCGAGGGCTTTTTTGAACCATTCGTGCTCGTCGGAGGTGTGGTTGATTACAAGGTCCATAATTATGGAGATGCCGCGCGCCTTTGCCTCGGCGAGAAGCTCGTCAAAGTCAGCCATAGTGCCGAACTCGGGCTGAATATCCCTGTAGTCGGAGATGTCGTAGCCGTTATCGTCGTTGGGGCTTTTGTAGACGGGGGAAAGCCATATAACGTCTACGCCAAGCTCCGCGAGGTAATCAAGCTTCGAGATTATGCCTCGGATATCTCCTACACCGTCTCCGTCTGAGTCGGCGAAGGAGCGAGGATATATCTGATATACTGTTGCGTGCTTATATTTCGGGTTCATAGCCCACTCCTTTACTTACAGTCAAGGACCTCGGCTAAAAGAGCAAGGAAGTTGCGCTCCGCCTCGGCAAGACTTTTATCGTTCATAAAGTAATAGTCGTAGCTGTAATTTTCAACGCAGTCGTCAGCGGCGTTTCCGTAGTGGGATTTCTTCATTCTCTCGCCGCCGCGAACCAGAAGTGTTTTCGCAAATCCGTCGGTAGCCTTCACGAACTTGGCTATCTCCTCGGGCTCACGAATGTGGACGAAGAGTATCTGCTCGTCGGTGGTCATAAACTCGCGGAAAACACCCATAGCCCAATTGGTGGGAAAATCGTTATACGCAACCGTAAGCTGCTTCATATCTGCCAGGAACTTACGGGACTTATCGTCCTTCGCTCCATTCCAGCCGCACATACGGGCAAGCTCCTTGATAGGGGTTATGGTGGAAATATTTCTGATTTTCAGATGCTTTTCTGCAAGGTCGCAAAGAGTGTCCTTTCCAACTCCCCCTGCTCCGTTTATTACTATGACAGCTTTGTTCATTTCGGTGTCCTCGTTTAAAATATTTTACTCTTTTTATGATAGCATACATTTGTGAAAAAGTCAATAAAAGGGACAAAACTATAGGCGAATTTGGTAAAAGTTAATAAAAATCCAAGTCAAATGAAACAGAAAAAGCAAACAAGCAAGGTTTTCGTCCTGCTTATTTGCCTTGAATTTCTGTTTATTCGATTAATTTGCTTCTCCGTCTTAGGAAAGCTTCCTCGGGGTGTCGATAAGCCCTGCGAGAAAGTCAAGTGAAACGTTATAGTATTTGGCTAAGGTGACAAAGTGGTGCATAGGAAGCTCGCGCTCTCCGCGTTCGTATCTGCTGTAGTGTGTTTGATACAATCCGAGCAAGGCGGCTATCTCTGCTTGAGTCTTTTCTTTATCCTCTCTAACATCCTTAAGCCTTTGGTAATAGTGCATAATTTGCTCCCTTCCGAGCCGTGAAGGACGGCTCATCTTTGTGTAATGAATAAATTATATCATAGACCCAAATGTTTCTATTGACAAAAGACCCAAAAAGGTCTATAATATTAATGTAAAGACCTTTTTGGGTCTAAAAATGTGGAGGAAATGATGAAAATATTAGAAAAGCTATGGTATGATTTATTTGAAGAGGAGTGCGCGGTGATAGATACCGACGAGGAAAGGCTGCTTGCTAAGGAGGCGACTGTATCACATAAGTTAGCAAGCGAGCAGCTTACCGAGGAGCAAAGCCGCGCTGTAGAAAATTACGTTGAGACTTTATGCGCGATATACTCATCTATGGTCAGAAAGGCGTTCTGTAAGGGGTGCGAGGTTGGCGCTTCGTTTCTGCTCGAAATAAGCTTTCCCGAGGGCGGACGCGAGGCTGACTCAAAATAAATAGGCAGCCTCCGTCGCGGAGGCTGCCTTGGGCTTACTTTGATTTATCAGTTATATTCAATCTCAATTTTGAGAGTTTCGCCGGGGGCGACGCTGAAGGGTCTGGAGTCGATATCGAACCATACCTTGTGGAATGTGGGGTTGTAGACTACGTCGCCCTTGGCGTTCCAGATAAGGGAATCGTAGGCGTGGCAATACTCCCAGATTTCCATATTAGTGGCGTACCAGGTGTCATCCTTGCCCGAGAGCTTCTCACAGATTTCCTCTATCAGCTCCCAATTATCGTTGTTTCTGAACTCGAAGCTGTGACCCCAAACATAGAAGAGACGGGGGTGACGGGAGGCGGTTCTGTAGTTTTCCTCCTTTTGGGATAAGAAGGTGTCTACGTAGCTCATAGCCTCCTTGTTTGCGTGGTGAATGGTGGGTACCCAATTATACCAATCGGTAGGAAGAAGGAAGGTGTTGTTGTCGGCGCCGAGGGTACGGGCGTAGACAATGCCTACGTTCTCAAGAATTCCTCTTACGTTCTCGTAGCTATTTCCGTTATGGAAGCGGCGGACTCCCGAGTCGGGATAAGCCATACCGCGGATAATGGTGCCGAAAATTTCCTCCAGCTGTTCCCTGCCGAGGAGCGCGTCGCGGATAGCGTCTACGGGGCGGCTGACACCCGGGGCAATATGCTGCTCTCCGTGTATAGCGACCTCGTGACCGCGTCCCAAAATATGCTCGCGTATCTCGTCGGGTGTTGTGAACTTTTCGAACTCACCGCGGAGTATGTGGCTTGGGTTAATATTGAAGGTTCCCTTCATTCCGTACTTATCGAAAATTTCCGCAAGGCGAAGGTCAACCTTTACTCCGTCGTCGTAGCTAAATGTTACTGCCTTGAATTTTCCCTCAGGAAATCGCAAAAAACGGTATCTCATAATTATATCTCCTTTTGATTTTTTTACAGTGTTGCTATAACCTCAACCTCACAAAGCACGCCCTTCGGAAGTGCCTTTACCGCAACGCAGCTGCGGGCGGGGTTGCCCTTGAAGTATTTCGAATAAACCTCGTTGAAGGCGGCAAAGTCAGACATATCGCTAAGGAAGCAGGTGGTCTTTACGGCGTTGTCAAGGCTTGTGCCTGCGGCGGTAAGAACTGCGTCGAGATTTATCATTACCTGCTCTGCCTGGGCTGTAATTCCCTCGGCTTCTACCAATCCGCTTTGGGGGTTAATCGGTATCTGTCCGGAGGTGAAAACAAGGTTGCCTACTGCTATTGCCTGGCTGTACGGTCCTATGGCGGCAGGGGCTTTATCGGTGGAAATTATCTTCTTTTCGTTTTTCATCGGCTCTCCTTTTCGGACCTTGGGTGTACTGTGTCCTGTTTTATTTACTTCTTAAATATTAGCACAGGTGGGGTGGATAGTCAAGGGATTTTCTTAATCTTTTGGGGTAAAATTTCAGTTTTCCACTTTACTTTTGAGGTGCTTTGGTGTAAAATTAAATAAAACTCTGGTAAGCGAGGCACAGATATGGAAGTCAAATCCTTCGGAAAGCTCTCCACGGGAGAGGAAATTTTTAAATATACCTTGAGGTGCGGCAAGACGGTTGCCGAGGTTATATCCCTTGGGGCAACTCTTACCTCACTTATTCCCTTCGGTGAGGTAGACGTTATCGGCGGCTACGATACTTTAGAGGAATACGTAAACGATAAAACCGACCAGGGCGCTGTAATAGGGCGCGTTGCCAACAGAATAGAGGGCGCGGAGCTTATGATGGACGGCGCTTTATATATGCTGACCGCCAATCAGAACGGCAACTGCCTCCACGGCGGCGAGGGTATAAAGCGGAAGGTGTGGACGGTTGAGGAGTATGACGGCGTAAGTATTCTCCTTTCCTGCTATTCGCCCGACGGCGAGGACGGCTTCCCTTCCGACCTGGTTATTAAGGTGCGCTATGCCTTAGAGGGTGACGCGCTGGTTATCTCCTACGAGGGTATTCCTTACGGGAAAACGCCTATTTGCCTGACAAACCACGCCCACTTTAACCTTGACGGCATTGGCGGTACGGTTGACGGGCAGGAAATAGTAATCTATGCCGACAGATATACCGAGGTTGACGAGGGGCTGATACCCAACGGCGAGCGACCCGAGGTTGCCGGAACGGTCTACGACCTAAGGGAGTTCACTAAAGTGGGTACTCACTTCTCGGATAAATTCCTCGGGTACGACAGAAACTTCATACTTAATCCCACGGTATATAAGGAGTTTGGCGGCGTAAGTGTCGGACTTGGAGGTGCGGTCAGAAACGGGAATTTGCTGATGAACTTCTACACCGACCAGCCCGGAGTTCAGCTCTACACCGACAACTTCGTAGACGAGGGGCAATACCTTCGCGGCGGCGTGAAAAGGATACTTCACGGCGCGCTGTGCCTTGAGGCGCAGACAGAGCCTAACTGCGTAAAGCGCGGCGAGGCGTTCTACGATATTGGCGAGACCTACAGACAGACAACCGTTTACGAGTTTTTGAAGCTGTAAGGCATAGGTGGCAAACGCCTATTGACGAGCGCGGACAGCACTATGTTCTATAATCCCACCCTTCTTACGGTTTGGTTCAATATGGGCGGCGTTACTTATTCCTTAGCTCCCTGGGAAAGTTTGGTGGTAGAGTAAGCTTTATTCGCTTCGGGTTTGGTTACTTTGGGCTTTGATGCCCAAGGCTTCTAAAAATATGTTTTTGGGCGGAGGCGTTCTCCGCCCTTTTTTGAAGAAAAAACGTAAATAGTTTAAAGGGGAAATTTTATAAGCACTTTGAAGGGAAATTTTATAAGCTCTTTGGAGTATAATTTTATAAAACAGTTGACTTTTCCTTTCATTTATTGTAAAATATATCTGTTAATACAAAAGCTATGATGAGAGCAAGTAGCAAAAGAGTGCTTCACAGAAAGTTGCCGGGTGATGAGAGGCGCGTTTCGTACTCCTTTGTGAATACGTCTTTGAGTGTGTACCGAAGCCGAAGTTACGGTTGTAGGCTACAACGGGTGAGCCCGTTACAGCTTGTGTCGTTCGACTGTTCCCTGCTCCTCTCGGGTGGTGACGGTTGGATACGGCAGTGAGGTCGGCTATGCCGACGAAGCAAGGTGGTACCGCGTTTTTTTGACGTCCTTGGGGAAATATTTCTCCGAGGCTTTTTTTATTCCCTTTTCCACGGGAGCTGCGGATTTGTTTTATAACGGAGACGTTGGGATTTGGTTTGTCAGCGAAAAGCATAGCTTTATTACGTTTGTTAATTAAAAAAAATACAGTGAGGATTTGAAAATGAAAATTTACGAGGAGCTTGTTGCCCGCGGACTTATTGCCCAGGTGACAGACGAGGAGGAGATTAAAAATCTCATTAATGAAGGTAAGGCTACCTTCTACATTGGCTTTGACCCTACGGCGGACAGCCTGCACGTAGGTCACTTTATGGCGCTTTGCCTTATGAAGAGGCTGCAGATGGCAGGCAACCGTCCTATCGTGCTTATCGGCGGCGGTACTGCTCATATCGGCGACCCCTCGGGCAGAACCGATATGCGTTCTATGATGACCAGCGAGACTATTCAGCATAACTGCGACTGCTTCAAGGTACAGATGGAGAGATTTATCGAGTTTGGCGAGGG
>JAFUPM010000080.1 GCA_017481225.1 Clostridia bacterium | reverse complement strand
TTAGTGCTCGTTTTGTAATATATGTGGGTTTAGTAAAATCTAAACAGATTTAACATCACAGCACGTCGCACATACGTCCAAATGTACCTTATTTCTTCGGCCGCTTTGCTCCGTACTTGGAGCGACTCTGCTTACGGTTTGCAACACCCTGGGTATCGAGAGTACCACGAATAATATGGTAACGTACACCGGGCAAGTCACGAACACGTCCACCACGGATAAGAACAACGGAGTGCTCCTGAAGGTTGTGGCCGATACCGGGAATGTAGGACGTAGCCTCCATACCGTTGGTAAGTCTTACTCTGGCGATCTTACGAAGAGCCGAGTTAGGCTTCTTGGGGGTAACGGTTGTAACCTTGGTGCAGACGCCTCTTCTCTGAGGTGCAGACTGGTCGATAGCCTTGTTCTTGAGAGCGTTGAAGCCTCTCTGGAGAACGGGGGACTTGGACTTGTATGCCTTGTCCTGACGACCCTTCTTAACGAGCTGGTTAAAGGTTGGCATGATTTTCCTCCTTTCGCAAAAAATAAATATCTACATCAGCCGCCCACAAAAATTATACTACATATAATTATATTAGAGCCGCGCCGATATATTCACAGTTACCGGCAAAAGGGCGCAATACACCCTAGTTACGCACAGTACCACTATTCTAACATTAAACAATCCTTTTGTCAATACTTTTTTGAAAAATTGTTTATTTTTGTATTAAGTATATATTATCTATACCTTATAGTATCTGTTTATACTGCAAATTCAACATAATATATGCTAAAATATCTGCGCTCTGCGGTTATGTTGAATGTGAGCGATATCTGCGCTCTGCAAGCACGTATCAAAGCAGCATAAAGAGAAGCTCCGTAAGAAATACCGATAAAGCCGAAAGGGCGGCAACGGTAAGCAATGACCTGCCGAGGTAGGCAAGCACAAGTGCGGCAATACAGCCGACGGCGGCAGATATCATATTCCCCGAGGAGTAGAGTATCGCAGGGAAGGTCATCGCCGAAAGGACGGTCTATGGAACGTAGTAAAGGAAGGAGCGCAGGGTGCGGTTGGTTATCTTGTGCCTGACGAGCAGGAGGGGAATCATTCTCACAAGATAGGTAACGCCTGCCATAATAAGAAGATAAATGAAGAAATTCTCTACGAAATCAATCATTGCACTCCGCCTCCTCTACGTCAATAGGCGCAACAAGTGCCATAACCAGGCTTACCGACACGGCGGTAATTATAATGGCGAAGCCTGCGGGAATATCCGATAACACGGGGGTGTAGTAAAGAAGCGCTGACAGAGCCACCGCCGCCAGAGAAGCTATAAGCACTCCACGCGACTCCTTCGCTACGGGAACGACTATGGCTATGAACATCGCGTATATGGCTATACCGAGAGCCGAGACAAGAGCCTCGGGCAAAATATTTCCTGCCACAGCGCCGAGAAGCGTTCCGAGGGTCCAACCGAAAAAGGGCGTCAGAATAAGTCCCAGCAGATATAATTTGCCTACCTGCTCCTTATTCGACGATGCAACGGCAAAAACCTCGTCGGTGTTGGCAAAGGCGATAAGAAGCCTGTGGCGGGGTCTGATGCTCGCGCCCATCTTCTGGGAGAGCGAAACCGACATTAGGGCGTACCTTGCGTTAATCACAAGCTGAGAGAGCGCAAGCTCAATATAGCTGCCGCCTGCGGCGATTATGGGAACTGCGGCAAGCTGACCTGCCGAGGTGAGATTTGTGGCGGATATGAGAATTGCCTCCAGCACCGACAGTCCCTGCCCTACGGAGAATATACCGAAGGCAAAGGACACGGCGAGGTAGCCGAAGCATATAGGCAATCCGTCTATAACACCGCGCCTAAAGCTGTTGTTTTCTTTCATTTTTACTCAAAAACCAAGCGGTTTGTAAATAATTATTGACATTTTAGCATATTAAGCCGGAAAATCGCGAATTGAACTGAAGCTGTCAGTCGCGAATTTTATATCCGTTTTTGTATAGGAGAGCGCGACGCTCCTCGGGGTCGGGCGCGTCTCCGAGCTTCCTTTTTACAAGGGCGTCGGCATTTCTCCTAAGGTCAACTTCCCCTGACTCAACAAGACGGAAAAGTACCCTTTTTGCGTCGGCGGGAGAATACCCACGGGAGACAGCACATGGTATAAGCTTACTCGGTCCGCGCAGCTTTACGTTAGCCTCGGAAAGGAGCAGCCTCTCAAGGCTTCTGTCCTCGTTTATGTATCCTAAGGATACCATCTCGCGGCTTACCTCCTCGGATATCTCCCTTGCAAATCCTGCGCGGCGGAGCTTCAGTACAAGCCCTCTTTCGCTATTGTCGGCATAGGAGAGTAAGGACAGAGCTTTCCTTTTCGCTCTGATATATTCGTCGCAAAGCTTTATTGCCCCGACGGTATCGGTGTCCAGCTCCTCGCCCCGCGAGGGCTTACCTATATCGCAAAAGGTGCGTTCCGTAACCGTATAAGCGGCACACTCCTCCCCCTCGGAAATACCAAGGCGGAGGAGATGCTTTTCCTTTATTATTTTAATGTAGGAAAGAGTAGGCATACCTATTAGATTTCGGAGTCAAAATCGCTTATCTCGAACTCGTCGTCAACTACGGCGTCCTCAGATGCCTCGCCCGACTTAACCTTCTCGCGCACGAGGGTTTCAAGCTTATCCATAAGCTCCTTGTCCGACTCAATAAGCTTTCTTACGTTGTCCTTACCCTGACCGAGTCTTTCGCCATCGTAGTAGAACCACGCGCCGCTCTTCTCTATAATTTCAAGCTGAATTGCCATATCTATAATCTCGGAGGACTTGGAGATACCCGAACCGTAGAGAATATCGAACTCAGCAGTCTTGAATGGGGGTGCAACCTTATTTTTTACAACCTTACATCTGGTGTGAGAGCCGTAAACCTCGGAGCCGTTCTTCAGCGACTCAACGCGGCGCACGTCAATTCTTACGGAGGCGTAGAACTTAAGAGCCTTACCGCCCGTGGTAACCTCGGGGTTGCCGTACATTACGCCCACCTTCTCACGAAGCTGGTTTGTGAAGATAACGATACAGTTGGACTTAGCTATAGCACCCGAAAGCTTTCTCATAGCCTGGGACATAAGGCGCGCCTGGATACCTACGTGTGATGCACCCATATCGCCCTCCAGCTCCTGACGGGGAACCAGCGCGGCAACAGAGTCGATAACTATGATATCAACAGCGCCCGAATTAACGAGGGTTTCGGCAATTTCAAGCGCCTGCTCACCGTCGTCGGGCTGAGAAACGAGGAGATTGTTAATATCTACTCCAAGCTTTTTCGCATAGACGGGGTCAAGGGCATGCTCAGCGTCGATGAAGGCAGCCTCACCGCCCTGCTTTTGAACCTCTGCTATAACGTGGAGAGCAATAGTAGTTTTACCCGAGGACTCAGGGCCGTATATCTCGGTAATTCTTCCGCGGGGAATACCGCCGATACCGAGAGCAAAATCAAGGGCGAGAGAGCCCGTGGAAACTGCAGAAACGTTGAGGGTCGAGGTCTCTCCAAGTCTCATAATAGAGCCCTTGCCGCATTCTCTTTCAATTCTTTGAAGGACGGTTTCTAAAGCCGCCTTTTTGTCCTGCTTTACTGCAGGCTCCTTTTCAGTAGTCTTTTTTGCCTTTGCTGCCATTACGGTAGCCTCCTTTATTTTTAGTAGACGGGCAAACTTACCCGCTTTTTTATTAACGTTAGAATAGCTTTACGGCTCCGAGGGGGCGTATACCCAGGACGTCTGTTGCGCCCTCGCCGAAAACGGAGTTCATATAAGAGACGTAGCCCTCAAGGTCGCAGAGTCTGACGAAAGCCTGAACGGTTCCTGCAAAGCCACCTCCGTGAACTCTAAAAGCGCCCTCCTTGTCCTCAAGATACATCTCCGACATAAGGAGAGCTAAGGATATTCCCTGCTCCGTCGGTGCCTTGCTGGTATATACGTTCTGCAGATACCTGAATGAGGAGCTGCCCGATGCCTTTATGCACTCAAGGAAGGAGGAGATATCTCCGCCCTTCAAGGCTTCCCTTGCCTTATCTACTCTTTCGCACTCGCGGATAAAATGTACTGCGCGAAGGAGCGCTCTGTCGCCTAATTTTTGGCGGATAAGAGCTGCCTTCGAGAGAAGCTCATCTACCGTAAGACCGACGAGAATATCCTTTGAAAACAGCCGGGCAACCGCCTTCATTTCCGCCGGGACAGATGCATAGTCATCGTTGAGATTTGCGTGGCTTCCTCCCGTGTTTACTATACAAAGGGCGTACCCGTGTGACGAAAGCGAGAAGCTGACGGGCTCCACGGTGGGCATCTCTTTATCCTTAAAATCAATATAAACGAAGCTTCCGACAGCGCAAGCCATCTGGTCCATAAG
The DNA here is from genome assembly GCA_017481225.1 of Clostridia bacterium. Classification (GTDB taxonomy): domain Bacteria; phylum Bacillota; class Clostridia; order Oscillospirales; family CAG-272; genus UBA1740. Next base: position 42,098 of record JAFUPM010000080.1, on the reverse strand, counting down.
TCCGCAGGGCTTACCGAAATAAGCGTTCTCGGAGTACTGTGCGATTTTCGCTATTTCCTTGTTGTCTACTTCGCCGCCGTTATAAAGGTGGTTAAGAATATTTCCAATCATTACCTCGAATGCCGCAGAGGAGGAAAGACCGCTTCCCTTCAGCACCTTGGTGGTCATATAAACGTTAAAGCCGCCAACCTTGTAGCCGCTTTTCACAAAGCCTCCCGCCATACCCGCAACAAGGGCGCGTGAGGTAAATTTTTTGAATTTCTCGGGTGAGGCTACGTCGGAGAGCTTGACGAAATCCTCGGCATAGCCCTCGGAGCGATACCTGATAACGTCCTCTCCGTTAGGTGACGCGATAGCTATAATATCACGGGTTATAGCTCCCGCCATAACCTTACCGCCGTTATGGTCGGTATGGTTTCCGATAATCTCGCTCCGCCCGGGAACCGAGAACACGGAAACGTCGGCCTCACCGAAGCTGTCCTTATAGGCATCGATAGCCGCAATAAATCTATCAGCCTCGGTGGCAGGGTCGTAGTAAAGCTCGCCGTAACGCGAAAGTCCGCCCGAGCGAATTAACTCCTTAAGCTCTGTCTGTTTCATATTTACTCAAAAAATCCTCCTTAAAGAGCCGCGAAAGCTCCATAGCCTCGCAAACGACGTCCTCTACGCGTCGCATATTTCCTTTCTCATCGTCAACAAAAAGCGTACACGCCCCCGCCGTATGACGGAACCAGGTAAGCTGACGCTTCGCATATCTGCGCGATGAGAGCTTAATTTTCTCTATTGCCTCACCGAGGGTACATTCCCCCTCTAAGTGAGATATTATTTCCTTATATCCGATAGCCTGCGCCGCTGTGCTGCCATAGCGAAGCTGTCCACCCTCGTAGAGCCCTTTGACCTCGGAGAGAAGCCCCTCCTCCATCATAAGGTCAACGCGCCTGTCAATCCTTTCGTAGAGAGTGTCTCTACAGTGGAAATCAAGGGTTATCATACCTACGTATATCTCGGGCGAGGGTAGGCGCGACCTTCTGTCAAGCTCGGTTTTGGTTATGCCGCAGCTGTCGTATATCTCCAGTGCGCGGATAACGCGCTTTACATTGTTTTTATGTATTGCCTCGGCGGAGTCGGGGTCAACCCTTTGCAGCCTCTCCCAAAGCTTAAGCGCACCCTCCTCGCCCGAATATTCTTCAAGAAGTCTCCTTCTGTACTCGGGGTCGGACTCAGGGATACCGAGCTGAGGCGCACGGAGAAGTGAATCAACGTACAGCCCCGTACCGCCGACGAATATCGGCAGCTTACCTTCTTTAGCTATGCCCTCGGCGCACTCTATGGCGCGGGCTCTGTAGCTTTCAACGCTGAAGCTTTCGGTAGGCTCGACTATGTCTATAAGGTGATGAGGAGCAGCACTGCGCTCCTCTGCCGTCGCCTTTGCCGTGCCTATATCCATACCTCGGTATATTTGCATAGAGTCCGAGGAGATTATCTCACCCGAGAGCCTCCTTGCAAGAGCTATGGACAGCGCGGTTTTGCCCGATGCTGTCGGGCCTGTTATTGCTAAGGAAAAAATCATTATACCCCCAAAGCTCCCGAGAGCCAGCCTACAAGATATCCGAATACCTCGCCTCTGTTGGTCTCGTTGAAAAGCTCGTGTCTTGCGCCCTCGTAGAGCTTAAGGGTCAGCGAGCTGACACCCGCTATAGAGAGCTTCTCGTGAACGAACCTTACACCCTTTCCGTAGTCACCGACGGGGTCCTCCTCGCCGCTTATAACGAGGGTGGGAAGCTCCTTCGGGAAGGCGGCGAAGTGGCTGTCGGAGTTAGAAAGTCCTATCATATTGAAGAGGTCAGCATAGCCTGCCGCAGTAAAGGTGAAGGCGCAGTATGGGTCGATAGGTCTGTCGGTTATTGCAGAGGGGTCGCGTGTAAGCCACGCCTCATCTCCCTCCGAGGGGTCAAATCTTTTGTTATAGGAGCCAAAGGCTATATCCGTGACGAGCTTTGAACGGTGGCGGCTGCCACGAGTAAGCCGAATCAGCTTAATTATAGCCTTACCGAAGGGCAAAAGCGGATTTCTGCCGCCTGTGCCGTGGATAATAATTCCGTCAAGTGTCTCGGGATAACGCTGGGCGTAAAGCCTCGCCATAAAGGAGCCCATGCTGTGACCGAGAAGCACCACGGGAAGCCCGGGGAACTCCTCGCGCACAAGGCTGTTCATTTTGCGAAGGTCCTCAATCATATTAACGTAACCGTCGCGCTCACCCATATAACCGAAGTCCTCGGGGCAGCCTGCGGTACGTCCGTGGCCAAGATGCTCGTTGCCTGCAAAGATAAAGCCCTCGCCCGTAAGATACTCGGCAAGCTCCCGATAACGCGACACGTGGTCGCGCATTCCGTGGGCTAAGGTTACAATACCCCTCGCCTCTCTGTCGGTGGGACAGTATATATCGCCGTATACCGTATGAGCGCCGTCAGAGGACGGAAAGCTCACAGTCTTAACTTGATAGCTCATCTTATTCTCCCTTCGCACTTAGTTTTCGGGTAAATCCCGAGAAATAACCTCGGGCGGCTGAATTAACCGACCGAGAAGGTCGGCGACCTCCGCTGTCAGTAAAATCAACTGTGTCTTTGAAGGTCGACGCCTAGGTTAGTTTTTTCTTTAACCGAGAAGGTCGGCGACCTCCGCCGTTAGTCTTTTTTACTTTAGCCGAGAAGGTCAGCGACCTCCTCTGCCGTGGGAACAGACGATGCAGCTCCCTCTCGGGTTACGGCAATTGCGCCTGCAGCGCAGCCGTACTTTACGGCGCCCTTAATGTCGCCGCCGTTATAAAGGTACTCAACCGCAAGACCTGCCGTGAAGGCGTCCCCTGCGGCGGTTGTATCTACGGTCTTGCCCGCCCTCATAGCGGGAATACTTGTGTAACGCTTACCGTCGTAGAGGAACGCGCCTCTCGCGCCCTGCTTGATTACGACGTATTTGCACTTAACGCGTCTGTAAAGTGCAAGTGCCGCGCGAAGCGACGCCTCCATATTACCGGGAGCAATACCCGTATACTCCAAGGTTTCCGCCTCGTTGGGGGAGAAAACCTCTACACGGGGTAGGCTTTCAAGGTCGTAATCCTTCTTCGCCGGGGCTGCGTCAATAAATACGGGGATATCTCTCGATGCAGCGATATTCGCCGCCGCCAAGGCTATATCAAAGGGTATCTCAAAGCCCAGATACAGAGCGTCGGGATTGCAGTCGAACGCCTCTCTCACAGCATCGGCGGTAAGGTAGGAGTTAGCTCCGGGGTAGACTACTATTCTGTTGTCACCCTCGCCCTCTCTGATAACCACGGCAAGTCCCGTAGGATGCTCGCGGTCAACCTTAACGTAGGAGGTGTCGATATTCGAGGATTTGTAGTAGTTATAAAGCTTCTGACCGTGAATGTCAGCGCCAAGCCTTGCGCACAGAACGGCATCTGCGCCAAGACGGGTAACAGCAAGGGCTGCGTTTGCGCCCTTACCGCCGGGAGTATAAGCTACGCCGCCGTCGTCGATGACAGTCTCACCGCGCTCGGGAAGCTTATACATATTCATGGAGAAGTCCATATTGGCACTTCCCACAACCAAAATCTTTTTTCTCTCTTCGGACATTATACAGCCTCCTCCTCAATTACGGAGAGCTTGAATACGCCTGCATCGGGAATAACCTCGGTAGCCAGAACTCCCTCTCTGCCGCGACAGGTGAAGATAAAGCTCTGACAGCCCTCCTCGGCAAGCTGCTTGATAGCGCGCATCATAGCTCTCGCTCTTACGTTATCCTGGTGAGCAAAGCTCTCGTCGAAGCAGATAGGAGGCTTCTCGGTATAAAGCATATCTATGAGAGCCGCGCGCACTGCAACGTAAGCCAGCTCACGGGTGCCGCCCGAGAGGAAGTCAACCGACTTTTTCTCACCGTCGGGGGCAGTAAAGGTAACCTTAAGTCCGTCGGATACGTCGAAGGAGGTGTAACGCTTATCGGTCATAATCTCCATCATACGGGTTGCGTACTCACCGAGTCTCGGGGAGATTTCGGCGCGGAGATTATCCGATGCGCCTCTTATTGCGCCGAGGGTTATGAAGTAAGCCTTGTGCTTCGCCTGAAGCGCCTGGCGACGGGCGGAGATAGCCTCAATTCTGGAGTAAAGCTCAGCGGGGTCGCCTACTCTGCCGCGAAGGAGAGAAAGCTCGTTCTCTACGTCGAAGGCAAGTCTGTCCTCCTCGGCAATAGATGCCTTGGCATCAGCTATACCGTTTATAATTTCGTCGTGGTTCACTCCTGCGAGAGCCTTTCTCTTAAGGGGTGACACCTGCGCGCGCACGTCAATCTCGCTCTTGTCTGCAAGAGTGCGGCGGATTTCCTTAACCGTTATTTCAATATTAGTCTTTTCGTCAAAGAGACGGTTCTTCTCGTCGAGGAACGCTTTAACCTTAGCCTCAAGCTTATCGAGGAACTCGCCAAGCTCGGATACGGGAGGCTCCTCGCCCCACTTAAGGATAAGAGAGGTCAGCTCGCGCTTGGAGTTCTCGTATCTTTCCTTTGCGCGCTCAGCACCAAGTCTTGCGCTCTCGGTAGCGGAAAGCATAGAATCTCTCTTGCTGCGCGCTTCTGCAACAAGTCCCACCTTGCCCTTAAGGTCGGAGTAGGAGGCGGTGCCGAAGAGAGCCTCAAGCTCTCCGAGAGCCTTGTGGTTGCGGATAAGCTTGATAAGGGAGATAACTCCGCCAACAGCTACCACAACGCCTGCGACGCCAACTGCAATCTTCGGGAACAGCTCGGGGCTCTGAAGGTTTACAATCTCGAAAACCAAGGCGGCAATAATGCCGAGAGCCGCAAGTATGGAGAGAGTTGCGAACTTGATACGGCCCTTGAAGTGAGCCGCAGCACGCTTAAGTATACCTGCCTCGCCGCCTGCCTCGTCGGCAAGCTCAATAGAAGCCTCAATCTCCTTGGTAATGCCTATGGCATTCTTCTGCTGAGTGTACGCCTCCTGGGCATCACCCAGGGCGTGATAGGACTCGTTAACGCCCTTACGCGCAACGGCAAGGTCGGTAAGATACTGCTCGTTGGGTACGAAGCCTTGACGGGTGTTGTTTTCTATGTAGCGGTTGTACGCCTCGTTTTTCTCCTCGCACTCCTGCTCCAGAGCGTGAAGCTGGTCGAAGGTCTGGATAAGCATAACGTTGCTGTAGCAGCTGTCGAGGTCGTGAAGGCTCGCCTGCCTTTCCTCTGCTGCGGCGCGTCTTTGTCTGATGCTGAAAAGCTCGCTCTCCTTGGAGAGAATACGGCTGTTATCCTCGTTGCAGCGCTCAAGCTGCTCCTCAAGCTCACGCTCGCGGCTGGCAAGGTCGATTATAGCACCGCCGCCGCCACTCTCGTGGTGAAGGGCGTACATCTTGTCGGCTATTCTCGCCTCGGCGTGCTGAATTCTCGTCTGCTCGTTGCCCGAGAAGAGAATATTCTCAATAGACTCCTGCACGGAGCGCTCGTTGATACCCGCATCGCCTATCTGACCTATGAAGGCGGTGTTATCGAAGAGGTGTCTGTCAACCTTAAAGAAAACGTCTCCTGCCGAAAGCTTGCCGAATGCAGGCGCGCCCGTCTCAAGGTCAACGATAGATGCCTCCTCCTTATAGGAGGGTCTGTCGGATTTATCGGTAGGCACGGTGGAACGGGTGATGAGATAGCGCTTGCCCTCAGCACGGACGTACATAGAGCCCTGGGCGACCCCCGTGTCCCAATTTATCCTCTTCTTACGCTCACTGACCTCGCCTGAGCTTTCGTCATCTCCGAAGCCGTAGAGCATATACTTGATGAAGGCGGCAATGGTGCTCTTACCCGCCTCGTTCTGACCCTCGATAACGTTGACCTTATCGGAGAACTCCAAGGTCATATCGTTTATGAGGCCGAAGCTTTTGATGATGATTTTCTCAATAATCATTTGCTCTCTCCTTTTATCATTCACCCTTCGGGTCGCCCGAAAGGAACTTTATCGTTCTTTGTACCGAGTCCTTGGAATTGTACCAAGGCTCTTCGTCGTAGCGGTAGTCGAATTTCTTGCAAAACCAGCTGACGTCTAAGCGCAGCTCGCTAAGGTATCTTTCCTCTATGCCGTAGGCTGCATCGTAGAACTCCGAGAAGCTGCGCTTAGACATTTTCTTCGACGCGTAGTCCACCATAGCGCGGTAATGAGGAAGGCAGAAGTAGGGGACCTTCTCAAACTTCTCCCTGAAGGCGCAGTCGCTGTCCCAAAGATAAACTGCCGTTGCCGTCATAGCGTTCAGATTTTTCTCAATTCTTGAGCAGACGTAGCAGTCACTCTCAAGAGTACCGAGGGCGGATATTGCCGCCGCGCGCTTGTTGCCGAGAACCACGGGTCCCGAAAGCTTCTTTTTCACCTCGTCCAGGTGGCTTTCCAAGATAAGTCCCATACCCAGCATACGCTTCCTGCCAAGCATCATATTGTAGTGAGTAAGGCAGAAGCCCTGCTCGTTGGTTTTTATTCTGATATCGGGCTCCATCATAGACGCCCCGAGGATAATATCCAGCTCGTCCTCCTGCAGCTTTCTGTACAGGACACAGAAGGGACAGCCGCACTCCTTTTTCTCCGAAACCAGGTCGAACGCCTCGTTGACGGGTATGGTGTAAATCTGCTCCACCTTAGCTCTCCTTGCGGTGTTTTCCGAAACTGCAAAATTCCGACTAATCCGAATTTACGAAAACGGGTTGAAAAACGTCGGAAAATATGTTAAAATATATTACGCGAATTAATTCAACTTATATTATACTATATAATTCGCAACTTTTCAAGAGGAACGAAAAAAATGTTTGAGAAAAAAAGCGAGATTTGGCGAGGAGAGCCCGTGCTTGTGGTATCGGGCATAGGCGATATGGACCTTACCGACACCTTTGAGTGCGGTCAGGCGTTCAGATACGAGAGGACCGTCAGCGAGGGGGACTACGTAGAATACGTCACCGTCGTAGGTGACAAGGTCGTCAGGGTCGGTCAAAGAGAGCGCGGAGAGCTGCTGTTTTTCAATATGACCGAGGAGGAGCTTGAGAGAATATGCGTCCCCTACTTCGCCCTTGATACCGATTACAGAGCCATAAGAGAGGATATTCTTGGCAGAACCGACAGCCCCTGGCTTACACGGGCGGCTGAGGAGGCGAAGGGTATCGTTATACTGAAGCAGGACCCTTGGGAGGCTCTTTTCTCCTTCATAGTTTCACAGAACAACAACATTCCGAGAATAAGGAAGATTATCCGAGCGCTGTCACTCGCCTATGGCGAGAACCTTGCAAAAAAGGGTTGCCTTCCCCGTTGCCCCCTTGGTCTTTACGAGGGCGAGGTGAAGGATGAGAAATGCCGCGAATGCGGTGCGTGCTACTCCTTCCCTACCCCCGAGGCTGTGGTTAAGGAGCCTGAGAAAATGCTCCCCTCACGCCCGGGCTTCAGGTATAAGTATCTTCTCGCTGCGGCAGAGAGCGTATCGGCAGGCGAGACCGACCTTAAGGCTATAGAGGAGGCGGCAAGCTACGCCTACACTGTGGAGTGCCTTAAGAAAATCAAGGGCGTTGGTGATAAGGTAGCATCCTGCGCCGCGCTTTTCGGCTTCGGAAATTTAGAGGCGTTTCCCATTGACGTATGGATGCGAAGGGCTATTGACGATTACTTCGACGGCAAGCTGGACCCGGAGAGCCTCGGCAGCTATGCAGGAGTTGCACAGCAATATATCTTCCACTACATACGTAACCTCGAAGCAAAGCATGAGTGACAGCAATCGCAGAGCGAGGTGCAAGCGTTAGGTGAAACGACAAGCGCGAGGCGAGGTTGCAAAAGCAACTATTACCGCCTATTTATCTCGTTTATTTTCCGACGAATTGTTTGCAAAATCTGTCGATTACCCTCGAAAATGCAAAGTATACATTACAAATAGCGTAAATTTATCGCAAAATCCGCGGTTCGACACATATCGTGCTGTTCCGCGGATTTTTTATGTTATGATGCTTTACAAAGGAGGTTTTAACTATGAATATGTTTGACGAAGCACGGGCTATCCGCGCGATGATGGAGATGTGCGCTATGACCCAGGACGGTATGGCAAAAAAGCTTGGAGTAAGCCAATCCTACGTGGCTAACAAGCTGCGGCTTTTGAAGCTACCGTGTGAGTTTGAAAAAAGGATTGTAGAAGGTGGGCTCTCGGAAAGGCACGCAAGAGCCCTTCTGCGCCTTGATGACCCCGAGGCAAGAAGGACGGCGCTTGACAGAATTTGCGAGAGGCGCCTTAACGTTGCAGAGGCCGAGGCTCTTGTGGATATGCTCCACGACGGACAAGCACCGAAGCGTATCGGCAAGGCGACCAAGCTCTCGCGTATAGACACCTTTATAGACACCGTGAAGCAATCCCTGAAGACACTCTCCAGCCTTGGAATTGACGCCAAGGAGAGTATAAGCTACTACGGGAGCAAAACCTACATAACCATATCCATAGACGAGGCATAAGAAAAGAACGCAAAGCTTTAGGTCGCAGAACACAAATATACTCAAAAGGAGAATATTTTTCTACCTAAATTTGCCGTCTTTACTTTCCATATTTATTGACTTTCACACCTCTTTCGGCTATAATTGAATTAGAAAAAATCCGACCGCCGGCGAAAGGCGGGGCGGAAGGGAGCGAAAATGGAAATAAGACGACTTGCAGCCGAGGATTACGACGAGCTTCTGGCTGTACTGAATAGGACCTTCGGTAATAAATACGGACGGGAGATGGACTTCCTCTCCACGCAGCCGAAAATGTGGGTGAAGGATGACCGCCATATGGGTATGCACCTCGGTGCGTTTGAGGACGGAGTTCTCGCCGCCGTTGTGGGAATATATCCCCTTCCTGCGGTCATAGGCGGCAAGGAGGTTCTCTTTGCCACAACGGGCAACGTTGCCACCCTTCCCGAATATGAGGGACGCGGCTACTTCACAAAGCTTTTCACCCTCGCCGTAAAGGAGGCAGAGGAGATGGGCGCTGTGGCTGCAAGACTTGGCGGAGCGAGACAAAGATACTCAAGATACGGCTTCGAGCCTGCGGGCTTAAGCTATAAATTCTCCTTTAACGAGACCAACAGAATAAAGGGTCTTGGCGATAAAGAGCCGAATATTACCTTCCGTGAAATTGAAAGAGGGGACACCGAGTACCTCGCCTATTGTAAAAGAATAGCCGAGTCGAGCGACTTCTACGTCACGCGCTCCGACGAGGATAGTTTCCGCGACGTATACCTCGCGCTGACAACAACCCACTGCGCGCCTTATATTGCTCTGCGCGAGGGTAAGCCCGTAGGCTACCTTTCTTCCTTTGATGAGAATGTATACATCGGCAAATCAAGTCGCGGCAGGAATATAAGAGAGGTAAGAGCCGAGAAGGAGGGTGACCTTATCCCCATTATCTCGGCTTGGCAAAGCTACGTAGGTACGGAAATAACCGTCGCACTTCCGCCCCACCTCTACGAAGATATCTCTAAGTTTGTATCGGTGGCGGAGAGTGTAAGTGTAAGCTCGCCCTCTCGCTTCAAAATATACGACTACGAAAAGCTTGCAGATGCCCTCATTGGGCTTAAATTACGCGACACGCTCCCCGTGGGAGAGGAAAATATCGGCATCAACGGCTACGGCACGCTGAAGCTTTATAATAACGGCAAGGAGGCAGGCTGTATCAGGACCTCGGAGCCTGCAAAAATCAACCTTGAGCCTGCCGTGGCAACGAGGGTGCTATTCGGTACTCTCACCGCAGAGGTACAGCTGTTTGGCTCACCCTTCCTTTCGGCACTTCTTCCCCTGCCCCTCTCCTGGAGCACGCTGGATTATGTGTAAGACGCGCAACGTTCATAAACGGTATCCCTTTGAAACTAAATCCGCCTTCTTTATTCGGTTATGCGCCACCCGTGTTAAATAAAAGCTGACACCTTTATAATCGGAAGAGTATGAGCCTCGTTATGCAAACAGATACCGCGACAACCGAAAAGATGCGAGCTGTATTAACCAAAAGCGCGCCTCGATAATCGAAAAGGGGCAACCCGTGTTGAATTTTCTCTCACAAAACAAACAAAAAGGTTGAGTGGCAAAAGTCACTCAACCTTTTATTATTCCTCAAAAATTACTCAAGAATAGCCTTCATAATACCAAGTCCGCTGTTACCGATAACCTTGATAATATTGCTGAGCAGCTCCATCTCCTCGCGGGGGAACTGAACGAACTCAAGACATACGGTGGTGGAATTGGGAACGGTAGCCTTAATACGCATATAAACCTTCTGCTTGCCGTAGTACTCAAGGGTAGCCTTAAGTATCTCGTGGATACGGGCGGTTACGTTGGGGTCTACAGCTCTGCGGAAGATGAGACGTACAGTCTTGGATATGTAGGTGTAGTTGTTGTCAACGTAGCCCTTCTCCTCAACCGCTGCTGCCTTCTCCTTGGCAAGCCTTTCCTCCTCGGCGCGGCGAAGTCTCTCTGCCTCGGCGCGCTTCTCTGCCTCAATGCGCTCCTGCTCCTCGCGGCGGCGGCGCTCCTCCTCGGCACGGCGTTCAGCCTCCAGCTTCATACGCTCGTTCTGGAGTCTCTCTGCCTCGAGTCTGTTCTTCTCCTCAATAGCCTGGCGAGCCGCCTCTGCTATGCGCTCGCGCTCCTTCGCCTCCTGGCGAACCTGAGCCTCTATCTGTGCGCGAAGCCTCTCGGTTTCGGCAGCACGTGCCTCCTCGGCCTTTGCGCGCTCTTCCTTCTCGCGTCTTGCTCTGTCGGCAAGTCTCTCATTTTCACGTCTGAGCTGCTCCTGCTCGCGGCGAAGTCTCTCTGCCTCCTCCTCAGCGCGGCGTCTTGCCTCGCTTTCGTACTCAAGGCGGATTTTCGCTTCAAGCTCGCTTCTGATTTTTGCTTCAAGGTCGGCGGCGTTGATGCCAGACTCTGCCTTGGGTGCAGGCTCAGCCTTTACTGCGGGAGCTGCGATATCCTCGGTCTCCGTCTCCTCGGGCTCAAGGGCTCTGACGTCTGCCAGCGTATCCTCGTCCTCGAGTGCCTCCTCGTCATCTATCTCCTCGAAGCCCTCGTACTCCTCTGCAATGGGGTCCTCGGGAACTATAACGGTTGCTTCCTCAACAGCCTTCTCCTCCTCGGCGAAGGTGATAAGCGAGGGCTCGTCCTCGGGCTCTGTTGCCGCATCTTCGGGCTCGTCCTCCGCGTCGCTTTCCTGCTGTGCCGCCATACGGAGAGCCTCCATAGCCATACGGGTCAGCTCCTCAAGCTCGCGTGCCTCGTCCTCGTCAACGGCAGCGCGAGGTGACGCCACGGGTGCTGCGTCCTCCATATAGAACTGCTCAAGCTCGTCAAGCTCCTCTTCTTCTTCCTCTTCCTCCTCAACGGGAGCTGCGTCGTCCTTTACGCTCTCCATAGCGCGGCGAGCCATCTCCATAGCAAGTGCAAGCTCGTCGTCCTCGCTGACAGCTGCTGCGGTCTCGATTACGGCAGGCTCTGCTGCGGCAGGCTCTTCTACGATAGCCTCGGCTACTGCTACGGGCTCCTCTGCTACGGGCTCGGTAATCTTCTCAAGGTCACCACGGCGAATAGCGCGCTTGATAACGTCGCGCCACTCGGTCACGTTCTTTCTACCCATTGCGTTATGGTACTTGTCCTTGCCTGCTCTGGTTAGGAAGCGGTATTCCTTCTCCTTAATCTTCTGGGGAACGTTTTCTCCAAGCTCGAAGACAATATCCTCTGCCCAAACGTCGTCGGATACGGTATACGCGCCCTTGCCGTCAAGTCTTGTCCACTTAATCCAGAAATCTCTGGGTGCGGAGGACTTGTCCACAAGGAGCAGTCGGCGATAGGTTACGTTCTCGGAGGTATGCTCCATATAGGTGTCGGGAGCGAAAACTATAGCCAGCTCGACGCTGCTGTCCTCGAGTCCCGATATAGACATAGTAGAGCTGATAAGGGGGGTGAGCTGTCTTGCCATCTCGTCGATAAAGCTCTGGGAATATCTGCCCGAGAGGATAGTGATATCCTGGGCTGTGGTCTCCACTCTCAGCTTAACTGTTACCTCGTCAAAATATTTAGGCGCGCCCACCTTCTCAACGAAGGCTGTGGGAACCTCCTCGGGAAGGCTTATTTCAAGAAGCTCCGCGCCCTTGTAGGCGAAGGGAACGTCGTCCTCGAATGCGCCCTTCTTTATCTCCCAGGAGAGCCACTCGGTATATATCTCCCCTGATACGGTAGCTACGGAGAGGGGGTAGTAAAAGGTTTTGCCAACGGTGAATTTGTCAGCTATGTAATCCTCGTACATCTGTATCCCTTCAATATCGCCTCCGTGCTTCTTCTGAAGCTTGGGCAAAACGCCCTCGGTGAAGCTTTCCTTCCACTTCTCCGTGACGGTAGATGCGACTATTTTGTTGTGAAGAAAATCAATTTTCATCAAATTAAGCCTCCGTGCTGTTATTGCATAATATTTCAAGTTATATTTTAGCATACGAAAAGAAAAAAATCAATATTTTTTCGTCGAATATTTAAATATTTTCACAGTATTTTCGGAAAAATAATTAATTCTGCCCGAATTATTACCAAGATACTTGATTTAAGCGCAGTGTTGTGGTAGAATAGTCGGTGCGGCAACGGGACAGACGGGCACAAGTCATAGCCGCAGGTCCCCACCGCAAATCTCCTATGGGAGCTACCTGATGATAAGGCATTTATTTTTAGACCTTGACGATACGGTACTTGATTTCCACTCAGCAGAGAGAGCCGCAATCTCGGAGAGCTTCCGAGAGGTGGGAGTCGAGCCTACGGAAAGGATACTAACAAGATACAGCGAGATAAACCGCCTGTGCTGGAAGAGGCTGGAGCGAGGCGAGCTGACACGCTCCGAGGTGCTGCTTGAGCGCTTCAGGCTTCTGTACCGTGAGCTTGCACTTGAAGCCTCGCCCGAGCGCACACAAGAGATTTACGAGTATAGGCTGAGCCTTGAGCATCCCTTTATGGAGGGCGGGCTTGAGCTTTTGGAGAAGCTTCTCGGGCGCTACAAGCTGTATATCGCCTCAAACGGTACGGCGAGAGTGCAGGACAGAAGGATTGCCGACACGGGTATAGCACACTTTTTCGACGGAATTTTCATATCCGAAAGAGTAGGCTTCGACAAACCGAAAAAAGAATTCTTTGATTTCTGCCTTAAGTCTATTGGCAACCCCGAGAGAGATGAGTGTATGATAATCGGGGACAGCCTTACCTCGGATATTCAAGGCGGTAAAAACGCAGGGATACTCACCTGTCACTTTAACCCTCGGGCATATCCCGCGGAAAGCGGCATAAAGCCGGATTACGAAATACGAACGCTCGGGGAGCTGCCCCGACTTCTTGAGAGGATTTAGAATATGTACTACGGTTACAAAATCAGCGACTACACGGCAAACCTTGCCCGTCAGGCGGAGGAGGACTGCCGCGAGGTGTTCAAAAAAATTGAGGAAAACGCCCTTCTCTGCTCGGCAAAGGTGCTTTCGGCATTCCAGGAGTGCCGAGTTTCCACAGCCGATTTCATAGAGATAACGGGCTACGGCTTCACCGACTCGGGCAGAGATAAGCTGGAGGAGATTTACGCCAAGGTGTTCGGCGCGGAGGACGCGCTCGTCAGACCTCAGCTTATGTCGGGTACTCACGCTCTGGCTGTGACTCTCGGCGGACTTTTGAAGCACGGGGAGACCCTTGTTTACATTTCGGGCGAGCCCTACGACACCTTGAAGAGTGTTATCGGTACCTCGGGAGAGAGCCGCAACTCCCTTATTAAGTGCGGTGTAAAATACGAGGAAATCGACCTTATCGGCGACGAGTTTGACCTTGACGCAATAAGGGCGAGGCTCTCAAAGGGTGACGTGCGCGTGGCTGCTATACAGCGCAGCCGCGGCTACTCGCAGAGAAAGAGCCTGACCATAGCGAAAATTGCCGAGGCTATTAAGGTGTGCAAGGAGGTATCTCCCGACACCGTCGTAATGGTTGACAACTGCTACGGTGAGTTCACCGAGGACAGAGAGCCTACCGACGTGGGCGCTGACGTTTTCGTTGGCTCGATGATGAAAAATCTCGGCTCGGGCTTTGCCGTAAGCGGAGCTTATTGCGTGGGTCGCCGCGACGTTATTGAGGATATAGCCGAGAGATTTTCCGCCCCCTGCATCGGCAAGGAGCTGGGCGCAAACTTCAATCAGCTCTCCTCCCTCTACAAGGGCTTCTTTATGGCTCCCGCCTGCGTTGCATCAACGCTGAAATCTATGGTGTTTGCGGCGAGGCTTCTGGAGCTTGCGGGCTTTGACGAGGTCTCTCCGAGATACGACGAATACAGAACCGATATCGTGCAGACGATGAACCTTCGCTCTGCAGATAAGCTTATAAAATTCTGCAAGGGAATTCAGATGGGCTCCCCCGTTGAGTCCTACTGCATACCCGAGCCCGGCGATATGCCCGGCTACTCCCACCCCGAGATTATGGCGGCGGGAACCTTTATCACCGGCGCGACAAACGAGCTGTCCTGCGACGGACCCGTCTGCGAGCCTTATACCGCCTATATGCAGGGCGGCTTAACCTACGAATACGGCAAGCTTGGCGTTATGCGCGCCCTTGACGAGATGCTGGAGCTTTCCGAGAAATGAGTATTTGCTACATAGTAGGCGCGGGGGAGTTCTACGGCGAGCTTGCGCCCAAAAAGGGTGACCTTGTTATAGCTGCCGACGGTGGATACGACACCCTGCGCGAGCTGGGTATAGACTGCCATCTTCTCCTCGGAGATATGGATTCCCGCAAAGCGAAAAATGAAAGCACGCTTCCCAAGGTTGAGGGTGCGTCCGTTTGCTCTGCCACGGTTGAGGGTGCGTCTGTTTGCTCGGGCTTGAGTGAAAGCAAGTCCGTTTGCTCTGTCACGGACGAGAGTGCGTCTGTTTGCTCAGGCTTGGGCGAAAGCAAGTCCGTTCGCTCTGCCACGGTTGAGGGTGCGTCTGTTTGCTCTGCTTCGGTTGAAAGTCACGGCTGTAAGGTAGAAGAAAATGCGCTCTGCTCTTTGGTGTTCCCCGTGGAAAAGGACGAGACCGATACCCACTTAGCATACCTTGAGGGAGCAAAAAGAGGATACACAGCTTTCCGCGTTTATGGCGGTGTCGGAGGGCGCGAGGACCACACTTTTGCTAACTATTCTTTGCTTTTATATGCAAAAAACAGGGGTCACAGTATGACTCTTGTCGGTGACGGCTATGAAAGCTTTGTGATAAAAAACGAGTCGGTAACACTCTCGGGACGCCTCGGTGCGACCCTCTCAGTGTTCGCTTTCGGAGGCCGCGCATCGGGGGTAAATATTCTCGGTGCAAAATACGAGGCAAGGGACGTCACCCTCTCCCCCGAGTTCCCTCTCGGCGTCTCCAACTCCTTCCTTAGGGGTGAGGTCAAGCTGTCCGTCAAGGACGGCGCGCTTTTAGTTATGCGCGAGGTTTAAGTTAATCCAAAGCCCAAAGAAGAATATAGATAAAAAAGGACTTTAAAGGATATTTAAATTGCTGCATTTTTATAAAAGCTATCCGACGGGTCTTTCAAAATTACCTCGCTTAGGTTTCTTTCATTTATATAATATAGCTTCGACTCAAAACATTTGAAAAACCTCTTGACAAGCTTATACTATCGTGCTATAATAGCTACGAACCGAACAGAATATTTCATCAGGGGTGCGTTTGCTGAGACGGCGCTGTGCGCCGAACCCTTTAACCTGATACGGATAATGCCGTCGTAGGGAGATTGGATTTGGTACTTTAATTTGGTACTTCTTGCCTTATTTTACCGCGCGGATGACTTATCCTGCGCGGTATTTTTATTTGACGGTGCATCCGTCAACGGGGGTATTTCCCCCTGAAAGGCAGGTTCTATGAACACAAAACAAAAGGTCGACCTCAGGGTACTTACGGAGTGCAGTATTATGATTGCGCTGTCGGCTGTGCTGAGTATTGTGAAGCTTTTCGAGATGCCCCACGGTGGCTCGATAACCTTAGCTTCAATGCTCCCTATGGTCATAATTGCTCAGCGCCACGGCGCAAAGGTCGGCGTAGGCGCAGCCCTCGTATCAAGCCTTATACAGATGCTTATGGGGCTTAACAACTTCTCCTATTTCACAAGCTGGGTGTCGATAGTAGTCCTGGCACTCCTTGACTACGTGGTGGCATTCGCCGTATTCGGTCTTGCAGGCTCCCTTCGCACCGTGATAAAGAGGCAGAACGTCTCTATGGTAGTGGGCGCGGCTCTCGCCTCTGTGGCAAGATATATTTGCCACGTTATTTCGGGCGCGACGGTGTGGGCAGGTCTCTCTATCCCCACCGAGGCTGCGCTTATCTACTCCCTCAGCTACAACGCCACCTATATGGTTCCCGAGACTGTGATACTTGTTCTCACAGCGGCGTATATCGGCTCAGCCCTTGACTTTTCTAAGTCCGTTCCCACAAGGATTAAGAGCGAAAAACTCGACACGGTATCCTCATATCTCTATATCGGAGCAGGACTCGTGGCTCTCGGCGGACTTATTGCAGACACAGTCTTAGTGTTCTCAAAGCTCCAGAATTACAACAGCGGCGAATTTATGATAATGGGTCTTGCCGACGTCAACTGGCTCGCAGTATTGATAGTTACCTGTGCCTGTGCTCTCGTCTCTCTAGTACTCGCACTGCTCGCTCGCAGGAGAACGGGTAATTAAGTACTTACAATTGGTTTTGACCGATAATCAGAAAAAATAATAAAAGAAAATCCAAGGATTTGTCCTTGGATTTTCTTGCTTTCAGAGATATTATAAATCAATCAAAGATATTATTAATCAATATCCGTCACGAACTCGAAGCCCTCCGCTGAGTCGAGCCAGGAGTAATCGTTAAGGTACGCGGAATTTGACGGCACGTGGATATATACTCCTCCGAAATCAGCCGCAGGCGTGAGGGCGTCCTCGCTTTCGGTGTAATTGTAGTAAATCCAGATGTCGGTAATGGACGAGCCGTAGTTGAAGCCTGTACGGAATAATCGAAGGTTCGTGTCGGAGCTGACCGTCAGCTTACGAGCTACACCGCCCTCAAGGGCTCGCTCCTCTATTGTAGTAACCTTCCTGCCGCCATAGCCCTTGGGAACCGTCAGCTCCGCGGCACTCCTTCCCTTCTCCGTCAGTCCGACTATCGCCATGCCTCCGTCGGACAGCTCCTCGAAGAGGAAATACTCGGCGTTTTCGTCGTACTCGCCGTCGTAAACCGGGTCGAAGGTAGGCAGCTTCGGAGGCTCGGGTCCGTCCTCACAGAGTATAAGGAAAACGTCCTCAATAAGCCTACGGGTGCGATAGGTGACGCCTGTCTCGTTCAGGTGGTAGTTCGTGTCGTAGAAATACCCTGCGTCCATAATATAGGTGGACGCCATACTTACAATTTCACATTTGAGAACCGAATAAAGATAATCCTCGAAGGCGTAGATGCTCTCCTCGGTGGTACCCTTCGCCAGGGCGCGCTCGTTCATAGGCGGGAAGGAGAAATAAACCTTCGCCCCTACTCCCTCGCAATACTCGGTGTACTCGTTAAGGAAGTCAACGAACTCGGGGTCAACAATTTCGGGTGTTAAGGAGATGCGGTTGTTTGGGTCATAGTAGAAGGGCATAACGTTCTCGCGTCTCTCCCAAAGGATATCGCCTTTGTCGTTGAAGTTTCTGCTGTTATAGACACCCTCGGGGTCAGCCTTCTCCTCCAGGGATGCGGAAAGCTTATCTGCCGCGTGGTTCCAAAGACCGCGAAGGAGGGCTTTTCTGCTGTCGGAGGAAAGCCCGAGAGCCAAGGAGTAGTCGCTGTCCATAGACTTCAGCATAAAATCTGCGCTGAAATACATAGAAAGTGTCTGTGGGTCCATCTCGGGGGCTACCACAACGATGTCGCCCTCTCCGATATGCTCCCTCGAAAGCTCTAACATTGCCCTGGTGCCAATAGCAGCGTAAAGCCCGAAGTTCACAACGGGCATACCCGACTTCTCCTCAATAAGCTCCGAGTCGATGCCGAAGGCAACCGAGGAGCCGCCAACGATTACTATTTTCTCCCCCTCCACGCTCTTAAGCCTTTCCACCTTATCGGAAAGTGCGCCGACAAAGGTGTTATCATATTGAGGCGGTACTATAAAAATTGCCGAGACGGGAATGATAACAGGGAGTGAAATTACTAAAATTGCAAGGAAAATGCAAACAATTCTTTTCAAAACTTTCATTTTTGCACCTCCCTAGAACTGGAAATATATGAAGGTGCTGGTCATATCGCCGGACAAAAGCTGTATCCAGCAAAGCAGCACTATCCAAACGTAGTAGATAAAGGAAGCTCGCCTTGTAACAAGGTCCGACAGGTCGCGCCCGTCACCGTATACTACCATTCTGTCAATCATTATAAGAGTCAGAACAGAAAGCGCCGTCATAATGCAGCCGTAGGTATTAAGACCCATAGCCGAAAGCGTATCCGAAAGCCCGACGCTCCAGCCCGAGACGAAGAGCCTATCGAGAAGCAGTGCGGCATCCGCCATAGAGTTTGCGCGGAAGAAAAGCCACGCGAAGGATACAAGCAGGAATACGCCCACGCGGCGGCACCACTTGACTCCGAAATTATTCTCGCTTATGCCGAGCTTGTTCAAGGCTCTGTTCCTTAAGTCCTTGGTCAAGCTACCCAATATCTGATATACTCCGTGTATAGCTCCCCAGAGGACGAAGGTCCAGCTTGCTCCGTGCCAAAGACCCGACACTAAAAAGACTATAAATACGTTAAGCTGTGCCCGTGCGCGTCCCCGTCTGTTACCGCCGAGGGGAATGTAGAGGTAATCCTTGAACCAGCTGGAAAGGGATATATGCCACCTGGACCAGAACTCCTTAATGCTCGTCGCCATATAGGGGTGGTCGAAGTTCTGCATCAGCCTTATGCCCATAACTCTCGCGCAGCCGATAGCAATATCGGTATAGCCGGAAAAATCGCAGTAAATCTGTACGGCGAAAAGGGCTGTGGCAATAATAATTCCAAGGGCCGTTGCCGACTCGGGCTCGTTATATACGGAGTTTACGTAAACCGAAATCATATCGGCAACGCAAATTTTCTTAAAGAAGCCAACCAGCATATGCTTTGTGCCCTTTACAGCGTCGGCGTCTGACCAGGCGTGGCTCTCCTTCAGCTGAGGGATAAGGTTGCCGGGTCGCTCAATGGGTCCTGCCACAAGCTGTGGGAAAAAGGACACGAAAAGAGCGTAAAAGAAGAAGTTTTTCTCAGGCTCAACGTCCCCTCTGTAAACGTCAATAACGTAGGAGAGGGTCTGGAAGGTGTAGAAGGAAATTCCGACGGGAAGCACCAGGTCAAGCTCCACCCTCGTGGGTGTGCCGCCAAACAGCTCAATAAGTCCCGTAACACTTCCCGAGAGGAAGTTGAAATACTTATAGAAGAACAGCACCCCGAGGCATACGACGAGTGTAAGGGCGAGAAGCGCCCTCCTCAACGCTAGCCTTTGGCTTCTCCAAATTATCCTTGAGGATATCCAGGATATAAGGGTCGTTGCGACGATAAGGAAAAGAAGCTGTGCCTGGTAGAAGGCATAGAAGTAATAGCTGGCTACAAGGAGCATCGGCCACTTTGCCTTCTTCGGCAAGACAAAGTACAAAAGCGCAACTACAGGATAAAAGAGCAGAAACTCCAAAGAGTTAAATGTCATTTCCGCCTCCTCTCCGGAGATACCCCGATACAGCACGCGTGAGGGTATATACAAACAGAGAAATCATAAATGCAAGCGGTGCCTCTTCGATCGGTACTCCGTCATAGAGAAGCGCCAAAACAAGGGCAATATGTAAAGTTACATTTACATATTCCAGAATTTTTGAAATTTTATTATCAAATATCGCGGTTACAATATGTAGCAAAACTATAACGGATAACGATATAATCGTCAGCGTACCTGTTAATACAGTCATCTTTTCTCCTTAGTTAAGGTAGTCAACGCCCGTGATAGGTCCCCACATAGCTCCATCCTCGAGCAAACACTCGCCGTATCTTGTTGCCTCTCGCATAGAGAGAGGCTCCTCTATACCCAAAAGCTCGCACAAATCAAGGTACATCGAGTAGGTGCGGTAGGCTCTGCCGTAGTTGTTGGGGTGGTAGGCGTTGTTGTAGAAATACTTGTGATTATATATGTAGCTTTCGGCATCTCCGAGAATTCCGTCAAAGCGGTAGTTCTCCGAAATAAAGCTCTCGTATGCGGTAAAGTGAGCGTATGGGTCAGCCTTTACGGCATCCGACATAGCGTCCGCATCCATAGGCGCAAAGGTGTAATACACGGAGGCACCCGAAGACTTCGCCGAATCTATGGCGGCGTTCATATTGCGAAGGTACTTTTCTTCAAGAGACGAGCACCATTTAGGAGAAGTGTACGGGTCCTCGTTTTCCGTATCGTTATTTATAAACGACCCCTCAAGAATTGACCTGAAGCGCTCGTTGAGAGTTATCTCATAGTAGGGCATATAGATATCGGAGGAGCAATATCCGTCCATTGCCGAAACGTTATATTCGCCCGTGCTATTGAAGCTTTTCGACTTAATAGCATTCTCGTATCTGTCGGGGGACCTTTTGTATCTTCCGTTTTTCAGCGGCTCGTAATCCTCGCCCTCGGCAGAGCCTCCGTTAAATGCGGCGAAGGCGGAGAAAACGTTCTCGTAGTTGGAGATATCAACCTGTCTGAAAACGTTATACATACCCTCAAGGTCACGCAGGGTTTTCCAATACAGACGCGGCTCGCCCATCTCGTATATGCTGTTCTCGGGTGCGTAGAGAATTATATCTCCCTCGTGGGCATACGCGCCCATAGCCTCAAGGTACATATAGATTTGAGTGGTTCTGGTTGTTCCGAAGTTAACTACGGTGTAGCTCTCCTCGAGAAGCGACTCAAGATACTCAGTGGAAAGTCCGCAGTAGGAGGACGAGCCCGAGATTACTATAACGCGGTTTTCGTCTCCCGATGCCAGAACTCTTGCCAGCTTCTTCGCAAAGCAACCGCCCTCAACCGACGAGTACCTCGGGGATATCGTGGCGTTAACGTAAAGGTTTACAAAGCCGTAATATGTAGCCTCGTCAAAGGCTGAATTGCTTATGTAATATATTCCGTCGGGATAGTGGAAGGTGGTGAGATTTTCGCACCTTTTGAAGGCTCCGTCCTCAATTTTCAGGACACGTCTGCCCATTATGAGGGTTTTCATATCACAATCAAGGAACGCGCCCTTACCAACTGCTATGACGTATTTTCCGTCAATCATCTCGGGGATAACAACCGTATCGGCATTGCCTCTGTAGGAGGTTATCATAACGCCGTCCTCTACCCAGTGAGGCGCAAGGCTTGCGGTAACGCCCGATGGCCTTGGGATATTTACATCGACGTAATCAAAGTCGCTCGCAGGAGTTTCCTCCTCCCATATGCACCAGAGTGTCGCTCCGCCCTCCATAGGGAACTTCGAGCCGAGGCTGTAGCCCGTGCCGCTGCCGTCAGGCTTGGTGTTGTACTCCTTCAAGGCGTACCCGGGGCGATAGAAGGTGCCGTCGTCCCAGAAGGTGGACGCGCAGCCCATAATCTCGAAATACTCTCCGCCGAGAATAACCTTAACCGAGTCTCCGTTAGGCAGCGCTGTGTAATGCTCCTTATAGCTCATATTCTCCGAGGAGATATTAAGCTTACCTCCGTTCAGCATATAGTACATAGTATTTGAGTCTGCATAATTTGGTAAAAGATAGCATTTGCCGTTGATAGTAAGCTCCTCGGTAAGCTCGAAGGAGAATACCCTATCCAAACTAACAAGCTCTCCTCCAAGCCCGATAAGTCCTCCGACACTCCAGCCCTCAAAGGCGCGCTTATCGTCTGCCGCGGTAACCGTAATAGCCGTACCTGCAAGAAGCTCGCCGCTCGGCACGCTGGTTTGGTCAAGCTCTGTGCCGTTGAAGCTGTATACGTACTTAACGGAGGTGCCGACGTCCTCGGCTTCAAAGGTAATACGGGTATCACGTGTCACGTTTTCTAGGGTCAAGGTACCCGTCGTGGGGTCAAAGCTGCCTGCGCTTACGCTCTTGAATGCAACCGTCTCGGGAAGCTCAAGAGTGAAAACTGCGGTGCCGCCCCTGCCTACTTGGACGGGATTGTCGCCCTTTACCGTAACGCCCTCAGGAACGATAAGTGTTACCTTGTACTTTCGTCCGCCGTCGGTGTCGGAATCCGAGCCGCCGTTATTCTCTCCGCCGCTTTCCGAGGAGCCGTTATTCTCTCCGCCGCTTTCCGAGGAGCCGTCGGGATTACCGTCGCCCGTGTCAGCGCAGGATATTAAAGCAAAGGCGAGCAAAATCGCCCAAAGTATAGCTAAAAATCTTTTCATAAAAACTCCAAAATATAAAATTTAAAAGTATTTTTATTATTTTAACATTTACCTTAGGAAAATGAAAGAGGTTAGAGGTAAATTTTTTCAAGTATTTTCCCTTTTGGGTTTACTTTGTACAAAAACCGCCAACCCAATTTGTGCAACCGTGACAAAGGGCGTGAATTTCGAGCAACACTTTCAAGTAAGACGGGCGGAAAAGAAAAACCGCCAGAGGGCTAAAAACGCGACACGAGGGCGGGCACCTCAAGCATTACTTGCAAGGAAGGCAAGCGGAAAAGAAAAACCGCCCGAGTGCCAAAAAACGCGACACGAGGGTGGGCGTCTCAAGCATTACTCGCAAGGAAGGCGGACGGAAAAGAAAAACCGCCCAAGTGCCAAAAAACGCGACACGGGGGCGGTTATTTCAAATATTACTTCTGAACGAGGTGAACTGCGAAGCCGCAAATTTCGTCCTTGAAGTATACGAACTTGGGCTTGCCTGTCTTGTCGTCATAGGTGATGCTGGACTCGTCAAACTCGAAGCCCATTCTCTTGAAGTAAGCGATAGCTCTGTCAACGAAGTTGGTACGGATACCGATGTGGCCGCACTTGCCGGGGCCCTTGCCGCACATAAACTCGAACGCCTCGCCTGCGAAAACAGACTTGCTGGTCTCTCTCGTAGGCATACCGAACATAAGCTCGAAGAGCTTCGCGCCCTTCATAGCCTCCTCGGCACACTCGTTGTTGATGCCGATGTGAGTGAACTCAAGGCCGAGCATCTTCTTAACTGCGTTCTTGGTGAGCGCGGTAATCTCGTCCCATTTCTTCTCCTTAACGAGCGCGTCGGCAACCATAAAGGAGCCGCCGCAGGCTACAATCTTGTTGAACTTAAGGTAGTCGAGAAGGTTGTCTGCATTGATTCCGCCGGTAGGCATAAAGGTAAGCTGACCGTAGGGAGCAGCCATAGCCTTCAGCATCTTGAGGCCGCCAACAGCCTCTGCAGGGAAGAACTTAACGGTGGAAAGACCAAGCTCCAAAGCAGCCTCAACGTCGGAGGGATTAGCGCAGCCGGGAAGCATAGGCACACCCTTAGAGAGGCAGTAGGAAACAACCTTGGGGTTGAGACCGGGGGAAACGATGAACTTGGAGCCTGCAGCAATAGCTGCATCAACCTGCTCTGTGGTGAGAACGGTGCCTGCGCCTACAAGCATTTCGGGATAAGCCTCGGTGATGTTCTTGATAGCCTCAGCCGCGCAAGCGGTTCTGAAGGTTATCTCTGCTGCGGGAAGTCCTCCGTCAATAAGAGCCTTCGCAAGCGGAACAGCATCGTCGGGATTCTCGATTTTGATAACGGGAATGAGACCGATAGAATAAAGCTCGGAAATCATTTTATCCATTTTTATTTCTCCTTAAAATATATATTTTACATACCTTATTATACAATATCCTAAGCGCCTGCAACAATTGCATAAATTGCCCTAGGGATTGCAAAAGTTGACCCACGGAAGTAACCGTCTTGTTATATTCTGCTATTCTTGCGCTCCACGCTTGACAAAGGGCAGATTTTGTAATATAATAATTCTAATAAATTAGTTTTCAATTTATAAGAGTATAGATTTATGATAAGGAGGTATAGTCTTGTGCGCGTCGGAATTGCTACGTTAAACGATTACCTTTGGCAGAAAATACGCCTGGCGCTCCCGAGGGATGTAGAATGTATAAGGCTCTCGGAGACGGCGAGCGAGGACCTAGACATTTATGTTTGGGACTGCGATACACTCGGTGACTCACAAATC
Source organism: Clostridia bacterium (assembly GCA_017481225.1). Lineage (GTDB taxonomy): Bacteria > Bacillota > Clostridia > Oscillospirales > CAG-272 > UBA1740. The sequence continues at coordinate 17,863 of JAFUPM010000080.1, read as the reverse complement.
CCCTCAGCCGTAACCGTCGGCAGGGAGGGCTGCAGCCTTGCCTCACCTCTCAGCTTTGAGGATATATCGTCACTTTTAGACAAAGCGGAAAGCGCGCCGCCCCTCGGCAAGGGCACAAGATGCGCATATCTGCGAGGCGAAAGAATACAGCTTACAGACGTAGAATACACCCTTTTCGATATACTCTACTCCGCGAATGGCGAGTTCGTCAGCCGCGAGGAGCTGCTGCGCCGCGTATGGGGCGATGCTACGGACAGCGTCCTTAACGTGTATATTCACTACCTGCGTGAAAAGCTGGAGCGAGGAGAGAAAATAATACTCTCGTCAAGGAAATACGGCTACAAAATCGACGGAAGATTTCTTAGCAAAAGCTAAAATAAGCAAAAAAGTCGAACCCGTGTTAAGAAAACACCTAATATGCGGGTCGGAAGCATAGCAAAAATGAACTGAAAAAAGCGAGTGCAGACGGCAGCCGTCAGGAAAAAGGGAGCTCGTAAAAACTGACAACGGTTAATTGACGGTACAGCGAGGATAAAGCCATAACAAACAAGCCAGAGCCCGTCAGCAGTTTACGGCAAAAGAGCCGAGACGTGTCGCAAAAATCGTCCACGGTTAAATGACGGGTATAGCGAGGATAAAGCCCTAGCAAACAAGCCTAAGCACGTCAGCAGTTTACGGCAAAAGAGCCGAGACGTGTCGCAAAAATCGTCCACGGTTAAATGACGGGTACAGCGAGAATAAAGCCCTAATAGTCAAGCCTAAGCCCGTCAGCAGTTTACGGCAAAAGAGCCGAGACGTGTCGCAAAAACGTCACTTAGAGGAGAAAATATGTTAAGGATAATAAGAACAAATCTCCGTTCCCTTGATTCAAGGGAGCTTGAGGAAAAAATCGTAAAGCTTCTTGAAAATAATACGCCAACTTACCTTATAGTACCGGAGCAGGACACGGTAAACCGAGAGGCAAGAATGTCGAGAATTCTTCCCCCTTCGGCGCCTCTCTGCTTTGAGGTCACAAACTTCACGCGCTTCGCTAACACCACCTTCCGTACTCTCGGCGGTGTTTCGGGAGAATACTGCGACAAGGGCAAAAAGGCTCTCGTTATGTGGAGAGTTCTCGCAGAGCTGTCTCCAATGCTGGGTATGACGGGAGGCAAGCGCGAGATAAACGCAGGACTTGTAGAAGCCGCACTCTCGGCTGTCAAGGAAATGCAGTCGCTCGGTATCAGCGCAGAGGAGCTGACAAGGGTTTCAGCAGACGAAAAGGTGAAGGCAGACCGAAGGCTGGAGTCGAAGCTCTCCGACCTTGCGGCAATTTATTCTCTCTACAAAAAAATGATGAGCGAGCGTTACGCCGATACGGGAGAGGACGCCGAGATTATGGCAAAAAAGCTATCGGAGCATCACGACTTCTTAAGAGGCTACAGCATATTTATCGACGGCTTCACCTCATTCACGGAGCCTCAGTACAGACTTATAGGACTCCTTGCCGAAAGATGCGAGGTAACGCTCTACATTCCCTATCCCAAGGAGGACGAAGAAGCCTTTGAATACACCGAGATGCGCGAGGCTGTGGAGAAGCTAAAAAGAGCCGCAAGGCGCGCCTCTGCCGACGTTCAAATTAAGACAAGCATTGATGCTAATGCAAAAAGATGCGAAAGCGCACTTGAAATTTCAAGGTATTTATGGCGTAAAAACGTAAATATTGACAACATTACTTTACAAAATCCCGACGAAATCAGAATTTTTGAGGGACAGACACCATTTGAGATGTGCGACTTTGTAGCCTCGGATATTAAGCGCAGAGTTATGGAGGGAGCCTCCTTCTCCGATTTTGCAATTCTCGCAAGGCGCACCGACGGATATATAGGAATTCTGGACACGTCCCTCGACGAAGCGGGCATTCCTGCCTTTATTTCAACAAAGAAGGACGCCACAGCCACCGAGGCTATTAAGCTCATCTATACAGCCTACTCTGTTATTCGCGGCGGCTTCGCTAAGGAGGACGTAATTTCCTACGCTAAGTGCGGTCTTTCGGGTATTCTGCGCTCCGAATGTGACGAGCTTGAGTCCTACGTCAACACCTGGCGAATCAGCGGCTCGCGGTTTACCGACGGTATCGTATGGAATATGAATCCCTTGGGCTACAGCACCTACCGTCCCGAGGGGACCGACGAGAAGCTCGTGCGGTTGAACTCAATCCGCGAAAGGCTCATTTCTCCCCTCCAGGCTTTTGCCGAAAGGGCTAAAGAGGCCACCACGGTCCGCGAGGGCGCAGAGGCTCTTCTCTCCTTCCTTGTGGGGCTTGACCTTGAGGGCAAGCTTTCGGCACGAGCCGCAAGACTTTCGGAGATGGGCGAGGCTGCTTCTGCCGAGGAAAACCTTAAGCTCTGGCAGCTTATCTGCAAGGCTCTCGACACCCTCGTCGAGGTCAGCGGCGACCTTCCGTCTGACTCCGAGGGTTTCCTCGGTCAGCTGAAAATTCTGATAGCCGGCGAGGATATCGGACGTATCCCCTCCTACACCGACACCGTTACGGTTGGAGCTGTGGATATGCTACGACTTCGCGGCAAAAAGCATCTCTACCTCGTGGGAGTTAACGCAGGCGAGCTTCCCTCCGCCCCCTCCGACACCTCATATTTCACCGAGCGCGACCGCCTTTTCCTCTCGGGCGCAGGGCTGTCCATAAATCCCGAGATGGAGGGCAAAAACGCAAGAGAGCTTTTCATAGTTTCAAGAGCCTTCTCCTACCCCGAGGAAACTCTCACTCTTCTCTACTCCCGTACCAACACAAGGTTCAAGGCAATAGAGCCTTCGCCCATCATAAAGCGAGTTGAGGAGCTGACGGGCGACGTTGTCAAGCCTGTAAAGATTTCTACCCTGCCCGACGTGGATAAGCTATATTCAGCGAAGGCTGCCCTTCGTCGCACAAGTGACACAGACCCGGAAACCGACACGGCAATAAGAGAGGCTCTTATCAGAACGGGTCACGGCGAGGAGCTTGCCATTAGCGAAGGCAGAATAACGAACACGGATATGGCGCTCGGCGAGGACACGGCAAGCCGTCTTTTCCCCGGCGATATGCTCCTCTCTCAGTCAAGGCTTGATAAATTCAACAGCTGTCCTCTCTCCTACTTCTGCAGATATACGGTATCCCTGGGCGAGGAGGCTGTGGCTGAGTTCGACGCTATGAACATTGGCTCCTTCATTCACGCAATCCTCGAGAATTTCTTTAAAAAGCTGGACGAAGAAAGCATCGCTCCCGCCTCTCTCACAAGGGAGGAGCGCGAGGAGCTTACCCGAGAGGTAGCCCGCGACTATATTGAGAGCCTCGGCGAGGACGTCTCCTCCTCTGCTCCTCTGACAAGGATTAAGCTTGAGAGGCTTTCAAGAGCCGCAATCCCCGTTGTGGACGGGCTATGCGACGAGTTTACCGTGTCGGGCTTCAAGCCTACTCACTTCGAGCTTCAAATCAAGCGCGGCGGAGCTAATCCCCAGCCCGGAAAAATCACCACGGACGACGGACGGGATATCTATATTCACGGAGTCGTGGACAGGGTCGATACCTACCGTAAGGACGGAAGGCTCTACGTCAGAGTGATAGATTATAAGACGGGCAAAAAGGACTTCTCCCCCGAGGATATAGAGGACGGAGAAAACCTCCAAATGTTCCTCTACCTGAAGTCGCTTTTGGAAACCGATAACAAAATATTTCTCGAGCAGCTGGGCGGTAAGGTTGGCGACGAGGTGGTCCCTGCAGGTGTGATATACGTCAAAACCTCGGTTGCCGACGAGCGCATAGATGCTCCCGACGACGAGCTTGCCCGAGAGTGTGTCAAGGCAGCCCAGAAGCGAGAGGGTATGGTCCTCGATAACGAGGAGGTCATAGCCGCAATGGGGCTTCGCTACACCCCCCTTTTCTCCTCTAGGTCCCCACAAAAAATCACCGACTCAAAAAGAAAGTATCTTTTCACCGAGCAAAGCTTCGAGTCGGTTATGGATAGGGTCGAACGGGCAGCCGCTTCGATAGCCGACAAAATGGCATCCGGCGACGCATCAGCTTCCCCGAAAGTGCTGAAAGGCGGCACAACAAGATGCGAGTGGTGCGCCTTCAAGCCTATCTGCCGCTCCGCAGTTATTAAGTAAGATGAGAAATATGTGCTTCTCTTGTGTACCGAAGTTTTTCGTAGTACGAACAGCAAGTGAATTTATAAATTGCAATTTGATAAATGCGTTTATCATCGCATAATATATGCAAAAACGCCCAAAATGCTCACTTTTGTTTGCATTTTGGGCGTTTTTAATTAGTTTAGTTGGTTTAATCAATTTGTATTGTTGGTTAGATTTTTCTAAGAGGTTTGAAAGCTTGCGACTTATTCTGCCGCCTTCGCTACCATCTCGGCAACCTCCTCCTCTGGTACACCGAGGACTATGGAGAACTCCGAGTAGAGCGTATGCTCCGCCTTGCGCATTGCGGCATCGTCGGAAAGATAATTCTTCTTCCCCTCCTCGCCGCGGCGAAGGCTGTTCTTCTGTATTGCCTTTATTACGCCTATTATTGCCTTGTGGTCGCCGCCCTCAATAACCGACTTGAACCTTTCGGCGCGGGCTCTGTTATCGTTTATCCACTCCGCCGCGGGAACCTCGGGGTAATCCTTGATTATGGCGAGTATTTTCTCCTTCGTAAGCAGAGGTCTCATAGCCGAAACCAGCTTTTCGTTATCTACGGGAACGAAGGTAAGGGAATCCTTATGTCCGCCGTGAGACTGCAGAACGTAATATTTACGGCTCTCGTCGCCTATCTGCTCTTCTCTGACGTCCACAACCGTCATAACGCCACTTGCGCCGTATACTATGTTATCGCCTATCTTATGCATTGGAAACCTCCGCAACCCCACCGGGACACCAGCGGTGTGTATTTTCACCTTTCACGGTGATTCTTACACTATTATTTTACCATATTTTTGGTAGAAAATTCAAGGGGCAATTTGCACAAATTAATTATTTTTCTCAGGTAAAATTGTGGAAAAGTACTATATTTCGCGAGTCTTTATATCAGTCCAACCGCGGGGCAACTGCTTTTCAGTGCCTTATACAACTAACTTTTTTAAAGCTACTCAATATCGGCATTTTCTCCTTGTTGGTCCTCACTTTTTTGGCTTAAGTAAAAATTAACGAAAAGGTATTCTCATTTTTACGGTTAAGTCAAAAGGGATATCGGGTAAAAGCAATGCACAGCAGGTGCTACCGACGAAAAAACTGCAATTGCTATTATTGACGTCGCAATCCAAACGTCGCCCATAACGACTTTCCGGGGTGACCCACCCGTGGCAAGATGAAGCGCCATTGACGGCTCTGCTTTTTCCTGCCCGTTCATAAAGCGCACCCTTCTGATGTGCCGCACTCTCAATCAAGATTAGAAGCGATAGCCTTCCGAAATATTTTTGAGGCTGCCCCAAATTTGAGGCAGCCTCTCTTTTTCTAATCAGTCTTATTTAGGTTGCTTTTTAACGTTTTTTGTTGACATTTGACAACAGTTCTTTACAAAACCCGCTTTAAAAGTTGGGAGTAACGTTAACAACGTATACGCCAACAGAGTTACCGTCAACGATCACGTTAAGCTTGTAGCTGAAGGTCTCACCCGAGGAGGGGTCGTAGCCGTAGCCGGGGGTATCGGCGTAGTAGAAGGTGCGCGCGGCGTACATTCCAAGCTCGGAAACATACCAAATATCGGGAGTATCAAGATTCATATAATAATCGCCGAAGGCATAAAGCTGCAGCTCAACCGTCATACCTTCTACATAGCCCGAAAGCATAACGTAAATTTGCCCGCTATCACCCGACATAAAGGATACGGTGTGATTATCGGTAGTATAACCGTCGGTGTTAATGCCGTGCGCCTTAAGCTCGCCGGGAAGGATATTTGCGATAAACGCAATATGTACGTCCTCGCATCCGGGGTTAGTCGAGTAGCTTTCGTCGTACATAACAACGGGGAATTTATCAACACCTACTCTATTAAAGGTGAGAGAATAATACACGGGGTAGCCGCCAAGCTTCTCGTCATACTCGCCGGGCGTGCCCATTACCTGCTCATCAAAGCCCATCATACAGAAGTAGGCCTCAGAGGCTCTGTGTGAGTAGACGAAGATAAGCTCTACGGTCTCACCTACCATAAACTCCGCCTGGTAGCCCGTCTCATAGTCTACCTCGGTATAGTCCTCGTAGGTCACACCGTTTACTATCTTGACAAGCTCGGGTCGCTTCTGCTCAAAGGAGAAGGTATCAGAGTACCCCATTCCGTACAGCATATAATCAACCACGCCCTCAGTACCGTATACGAAGAAATCGGCTCCGACGTATATTGACGCACGGTAGTCACTTCCGTTGTAGGTCGCCGAAGCTCCGCCAACGTAGAAATCTCCAAGTCTTACGTTCATCACCTCTACAGGCGCGTCAAAGACGAGCCAAAGCTCAAAGCTTTCACCGCTTGAGAAGGTAAAGCTGAAGGTGGGGTCGGATACAGCGTCGGTAGCAACGCCGAGGAATGTAGGTGCCTCGGGCGCAGATACGGTCAGCTGAGCGCCGATGTAGTAAGGATAGGATTCGTACTTACCGAAAGTACCTTCAAGCGATATAAGGTACTCGCCGACGAACAGATTCATAGCCGCAAATTCGATGCCCAACGTCACGGTGTAGTATCCTTCGGAGCTGTAATTCGTGCCGTATACGGTAGCGCTGCAAAAAGTATTGCCGTAGTTATCCAAAATATTGGCGCTCACATCTCTCGGCTCGTGCGTGAGGTAGAAGGTTACGTATACCGTCTCGTCAGAGAGGGTTACGTCTACGCTTTCGTAGTAGCTGTCGGAGCTTTGGGTGGTTTCTATTCTCACAAGCTCGGGAGGCATTACCGCCTCGCCAATGGGGCAAATTTCAAACTGCCTCCACGCCGCAGACTCCATATTGTCCCAGGTCACAGTGCAAACTACCATCTCCATGCTCTCGAGTGGCGACATCGTCGCAGGCACGTAATACCTTCCGTCGGAAAGATAGCCCTCGCCAAGCTCTACGCTCTGACCGTTCGTATCTACGTACAGACCTCTGACCACGCCCTCGAATACGAGGTAGAAGGAAATCTGCTCGCCAAGCATAACGTCAATACGGGGGCTTGCGTCCGCTACGCCGTCCGTAATACCGATAAAGATTACGTTGCCTTCATTTCCGCCCATATCAGAGCCGAAGGTTATCTGCACGCTCTCGGCATAGGTCTCGCCGCCCGAGATAAATTCAACTGTAAGAAAATCACAGTAGTAGCTGTCAAATGCAGGGAGCATTACTGCGACGGAGTAGCCGCCGTATTCGTTATATAATTCGTTGCCCGAAGAGAGCTTATAATCGCCAAGGGTGACAGAGCTAATCTGTACGGCTCCCGAGAAGCAAAGATATATTTCAAATTCCTTATAGAGGTCAACCCACAGACTGCGGTCAGGACCTGTCATCGTGTCGGTCATAGCACCGTAGAAGTAAGCGCCATTCTCGCCGCCTTCGGTGCCACCCTCGCCTTCACCGCCTTCGGGCTTGTTATCGCCGCCACCTTCATCTCCGCCACCGATGCTATCGTGGGCTACGGTTACGGTGAATTCCTCGGAGATAAGCTCACCTCTTTGGTCGGTATACTTAATTTCAGCAGTGTAAGTCTCTCCTGCTTCAAGATCTGAGGTAAAGCCTTCAAACTCGTATACGTACAAGCCGTCTGAAAGGAAGAAGCCCGCATGGGTATCGTAAATCGTGATGTTATTAATATTTAAGTAAACCGTGGGATTGATTACGGCAGAGGTAAACGCCGCCGCGAAGGGCTTATCCGAGCCCGCGACTACCGTGGCATTACCCGAATAATATACGTCATTTTCTCCCCTAACGCCAAAGAATTCCGCCTGCTCCGTACCTACGGGCAAAACCGAAAGAGTAAAATCTACCGAATGATAATCCTCTGCGCCGAGGTAATAGTCTATTTTACAGTTATATTCAGTGCCTGCAGCGAAATAATCGTGGTTTAGGTAGTTGAACTCGTGTACCCAGTATCCTTCACGGTATTCAATAACGTCGGAATAGAGCGTCAGAGCCCCGGCATCGGTATATATCCAAAGCCGTACAGGCTCCGTGCGAGGACCGTCGAACGCCGCAAGAATAGGAGCGCGAGTGCCGTGGTAGAGGGTCGCATAGTCGGAATACAAAGCTTCAACGCTACCCTTTACACCAATGCAAAGGGAGGTCTCATAGGCGTCATCGCCGCCCTCTCCGCCTTCGCCGCTACCGGGCTTATCCTCGTCGCCGTCACCGGTGTTGTCGCCGCTGCCGGGCTTGTTTTCGTCGCCCTCGCCGGTGTTGTCGTCGCTGCCGGGCTTGTTTTCGTCGCCCTCGCCGGCGTTGTCGCCGCTGCCGGGCTTGTTTTCGTCACCCTCGGAGCCGCCCTCATTGTCACCGCCGTCGGGTTTGCCCTCGCCTCCGCCGTTCTCACCTGTGCCTTCGTCATCGCCACCAGACGTGCCACCTGTGCCTAGGCTGACACAAGCGGTGAGCGTGAGAATGGAAAGCACCAGCATAACAGCTAAAAGAGTCTTTATAAAGAGTGATAATTTAGATTTTATCATTGTCTCTCTCCTTTTGTCCACATTAATTATAAAATATATCTTTATTCTTATTTTATCACAGTCAATGCCGCTTGTCAACAAAAATCAGGTCGAAGGGTGAGATGTGGGTCAATAATGCAAAATTAAAACACAGATTATTTCACTATTTTAATGCAAAAATCCGTAAAAGGCAAAACAGCCGTTACGCCAAAATCGGTCATAACGGCTGTTAATTGTAAATAAAACTTAGCAAATTAAGCTATAAAACCGAATTTATAGCTGTAAGTTCAAGGTGAAAAAGGATTGGCTTTATCAGCTCTTAACCTCTTCCATAATGAACGCCTCGAGAGTGTCGCCCTCTCTGATATCGTTGAACTTCTCAATTCCGACACCGCACTCGTAGCCCTCAGCTACCTCCTTGACGTCGTCCTTGAAGCGGCGGAGAGAGGAAATCTTATCCTCGAAAATTACCACACCGTCACGTACAATACGAATCTGAGACTGACGGGTAATCTTACCGTCCTGGATATAGCAGCCTGCGATAATACCAACGCCGGGAACCTTGATTGTCTGTCTGACCTCGGCGTGACCAAGCAGCACCTCCTTGTAGGTAGGAGCAAGCATACCCTTCATAGCCGCCTCAATCTCGTCAATGATTTCGTAGATAATACGGTGGCAACGGATATCAACTCCGTTTCTCTCTGCGGAGTCAAGGGCGTTCTTGTCGGGACGAACGTTGAAGCCTACGATAATAGCGTTAGATGCAGTTGCAAGCATAACGTCGGACTCGGTGATACCGCCGACAGCGGAGTGAATTACAGCAACCTTAACCTCCTCATTCGAAAGCTTAAGGAGCGATGCCTTTACAGCCTCAACGGAGCCTGCAACGTCAGCCTTAACTACGATATTGAGAGTCTGTACACCTGCGGCAATCTGACCGAACAGCTCGTCGAGATTAACTCTCGCGTTAGCGGCAAGCACCTCTTGGCGAGCCTTGTCGCGGCGCTGCTCTGCAAGGTCCTTTGCCATTCTCTCGTTCTCTACGGCATTAAGCTCGTCGCCCGCCTGGGGAACGTCGTCAAGACCGATAATCTCAACGGGCACTGAGGGACCTGCGATTTTCGTGTTTTTGCCCTTATCGTCAACCATTGCGCGAACACGTCCGACAGCATTACCGACGATAACGTAGTCGCCCTGGTGAAGAGTACCGTTCTGTACAAGCACGGTTGCTACGGGACCGCGTCCGCGGTCAAGCTTGGACTCGATAACTATACCCTTTGCGCGGCGCTTGGGGTTAGCGCGAAGCTCCTTAACCTCTGCAACGAGAAGAACGTTTTCAAGAAGATCCTCAATACCCATCTTGGTGTGAGCGGATACGGGAACGGTAATAACGTCACCGCCCCAAGCCTCGGGTACAAGCTCGTACTGTGTAAGCTGGTTGAGAACGTTGTCGGGGTTAGCGGTGGGCTTATCCATTTTGTTAATTGCTACGATAATATCAATGCCTGCAGCCTTTGCGTGGTTTATTGCCTCGACGGTCTGGGGCATAACGCCGTCGTCAGCCGCAACGACAAGTATTGCGATATCGGTGGACTTAGCACCTCTCATACGCATAGCGGTGAACGCCTCGTGACCGGGGGGGTCAAGGAAGGTAATATCCTTGCCGTCAGCCTTTACGCGGTACGCGCCTATTGCCTGAGTGATACCGCCTGCCTCGCCGCGGGTAACGTTTGTGTGTCTTATTGCGTCAAGAATAGAGGTTTTACCGTGGTCAACGTGACCCATAACGCAGACGACGGGCGCTCTCTCCTCAAGGTCCTCGGCAGCATCCTCTGCCTCGGTGAAGAGCTTCTCCTCGATAGTTACCACAACCTCACGGGTAACCTTCGCGCCGAACTCGTCAGCAATAATTTCCGCAGTTCCGTAGTCGATATAATCGTTAAGGCCCTTCATCTCGCCCATAAACATAAGCTTTTTAATGACCTCGCCTGCGGTCTTTTTAAGTCTTGACGCGAACTCAATGACGGTAATCTCGTCGGGAACGGTGAACTCAAGCTGCTTGCTTCTGGCTCTCTCTGCCTCAAGCTTCTTGATTCTCTCCTGAGCTGCGCGCTCCTTATCCTTTGCGCTCTTCTGGTTCTGTCCTCTGTTGTCCTGCTTTTTGAGCTTCTGCTTCGAGCTTTTGCTGTCTGAACCGTTGAGGATTGCGTAATACTGGTCGTTGTATCTCTCGTCATACTTAGAGAGGTTGACATCAGAGGTTCTCATATCTACTACGCGGGTCTTGGGCCCCTGGCTTGCAGCGGCGTATTCGTCACCGATATTGACACCGCCCACAACCTCGGGTCTTGCGCCCGTAGGAGTAATAGTCTTGAACTGCTGCTTCTGCGCGCGCTTTTCCTCGCGCTTCGGCTTTTCGCTCTTTTTCTGCTTTTCCTGTGCTATGCGTGCCTCCTGCGCCTTCTGCTGCTTTTCAAGCTGAATTTGCTGTGCGGGAAGAACGGCAGGCGTTGCAGGCTTTTTCACCGCCTCGGGCTTCGAAATACTCGACACGGGGGTGGGTGTTGCCGCTACCTGAGGCTTTTTCTGCTCGTCGCGTCTCTGAGGCTGAGAGCCTGCGGGTCTGTAACCCTGGGCTACGCGAGTCATATTGTCAAGCTTCTTTGCGAAGGGGTTCTCCTGAGGCGCCGCAGTATATTTCTGGTAGGATGCGCCCTGAGGACGCTGAGGTCTGTCGCCTCTCTGACCCTCGGGTCTCTGTCCTCTCATATCCCTTCTGTCGCCCTGTCGTGCATCTCTCTCGGGGCGTCTGTCATCTCTCGGCTGTGCCTCGGGCTGGGGCTTCTGCTTGGGAGCCGCAGGCGCCTCTTGGCGAGGAGCTACCTTGGGTGCTTCTGCCTTGGGTGTCTCCGCGCGAGGTGCTGCCTTAGCTGCCTCCGCCTTGGGCGCTTCCGCCTTGGGAGCTGCCTTAGGAGCTTCCGCCTTGGGAGCTGCCTTGGGCGCTTCAGCCTTGGGGGCATCCGAGGTTATTTTAGTTTTTCCGTCACGGTAAGCATCAAGGTCCTTTATCTGATGCTTAGAGGTCATATGGTGCAAGAAAAGCTCGAACTCGTCAAGCTCTACCGAGCCGCCGTTCTTTTTCTCCACACCGAGGGTCTGGAATATATCAATAATATCCTTTGCCTTTATGTTAAAGTCCTTTGCAAGCTGAGTAACTTTAATAGGTAATTGTGCCATAAGCTTCACCGGTTTCCCGAGGGAAACTTCCTTTCTTGTGTTTTGACTGTCTACTCCTCGCCGAGCGCAAGTTTAATCTCTCTTGCAAATCCCACGTCAGCTATTCCGATAACAGCCGGCGTGTAGGTTTTGCCAAGCAGACGTCCAAGCTCCTCCGTTGAGAGAGGAAGCTCTGAAAGCTCGGTTTTGTAGAAATTACATTTACTCTTAATTCTCTTCTTAGTAGGCTCTGATGCCTCCTTCGAAACGAGGACTAACGCGACACGCCCCCCGCCTTCCTTGGCGATAGCGCGGCACACGAGGTCAAATCCAATAATGACCTTCCCTGCCCTCATTGCGAAACCAAGCATACCGAAAAGCCGCGTGTTACCCTTACCTTCCAACCGACAGCTCCTCTTCCATTCTCGCGTAAACCTCGTCGGGTATCTTACACTCAAGTGAGCTTTCGAGACGGCGGGATTTCTGCGCCTTCTTAAAACAGGATAAGGACCTGCAGATGTACGCGCCTCTGCCCGAGCGTTTGCCCACAAGGTCGAGAACAATCTCACCCTCGGGTGTACGGAGAACTCTTATAAGAGTATTCTTCGGCAGATGCTCGCCGCAGCCGACGCAGCGTCTTGTAGGCAGCTTTCTCTTGGTCAACTGTTCCATATTTAAGCCTTAATGTCAATCTTGCAGCCTGTAAGACGGGCAACAAGCTTCGCATTACGTCCTTCCTTGCCGATTGCGAGAGAAAGCTGGTCGGGGGAAACGGTAACACGGCAGGTGCGCTCGTCCTCAAGGTAAACGTCGAGAACCTTCGCAGGAGAGAGAGCCTCTGCCACGTACTCGCAAAGATCGTCACTGTATTTGATAATATCCACCTTCTCGCCGGAAAGCTCCTCGAGAATTGCGGAAATTCTCATTCCGTTTTTTCCGATGCAGGAGCCCACAGCATCTACGTTCTCGTCTCTGGACTCAACCGCAATCTTGGTTCTCATACCCGCCTCGCGGGCAATACCTCTTATGAGGATTGTGCCGTCCATAATCTCGGGCACCTCAAGCTCGAAGAGTCTCTTTACGAAGTTGGGGTGAACTCTCGAGAGGGTTACGATAGGACCGCGTGTTTCGCCACTCTTAACCTCGGAGATAAATACCTTGACTCTGTCGCCTACCTCGAATACCTCGCCGGGAATCTGCTCCTCCTTGAGAAGTGTAGCATAGCCCGTACCCGTGTCGAGAATTGCGTTGCCGTTGACGGTATCCACCTTATCAACGATAGCCGTGATAATCTCTTCCTTCTTGTTCTCGTACTCCTTGGTCTGACGCTCGCGCTCCGCGGTGCGGATTGCCTGAACTATCATCTGCTTTCCTGCCTGTGCGGAAAGGCGTCTGAAATCCTTGGTCTTAAGCTCGGTCTCTACAATACCGCCCATCTTGTGGCGACGGGAAAGTGCCTTCGCTGCGGTGTAGCCAATCTCGCACTTCTCATCGTAAACCTCGTCATCGGGAACTACGGTGCGCTGCTGGAATACTCTCATATCCTTTTTGTTAGGGTCGAGCTGTACTCTGATAATTGTTGTAGGACCTACTTCCTTTCTGCAGGCGTTTGCAAGAGCAAGCTCAATCTGCGAAATCATATACTCCTTTGAAATGCCGTTCTCCTTCTCCAGGAGCTCAAGGGCGTTGAAGAATTCTGCGTTCATTTTTCCATTGTACCCGTATGATACACATACGTCCCTTTCTTTAGTTAATTATATGTTATTTTTTGAAATCTTAGTTTCTCCCTCCGCACGCCGATGTCCCAAGCCTATCTCGGGTGAAAAAACGCCGCACGGGGGTGGGTTAATTATCAAAATTGCAGTAGCCTAGCTTATAATCGCTCGCCGCAAAAGCACGGCAAATTTGCAAGGCGCTATTGCCGCAAAGGGCGAACAACCTCACAATACAAAACCTTGGCAAGCTGCAAAAGCATCTTTAGCCGAAGGGCAAATCAGCCCGCAAAGCAAACTGCAATAAGCCTTTCAAGTCCTCGTATAAAGGACAAATCAGTCCTCGAAATATACCGTAGTAAGCTTTGATATTTCGCTTTCCGCAAGCGATACAGTGATACCCTCGCAAGAGATAGTAACACTCTCACCGTCGTAGGACTCAAGTATACCGACAACGCTTTTCCTTCCGTCCTTCGGCGCAAAGAGCTTTGCCTCCACCTTCTCGCCGACAGAGAGCTTAATATGCTCGGGAGTACGAAGCTCCCTCTCGATACCGGGAGACGATACCTCAAGATAGTAGAAGCCCTCAATGGGGTCGCACTCGTCAAGGATTGGGTCAATAGCGCGATGGACGCGCTCACAGTCGTCGATGTCGATGCCGTCCTCATTGTCAATGGTTATCTCCAGGTGATAATCCGCGCCTATCTTCGAATAGGTGATATCCCATATGGAATAACCAAGCTCGTTTACCGTAGGCTCTATTGCCTCTCTGACGGTATCCTTAATAGCCTTTTTCATTTTTTCTCCTTTCGGTAACATGGGTGAAGTGACAAAAGGCTCTGCCCGTGCTGCCCATAAAGCGTCTTTTAAAGGCTCAAGGCTTCACCTCCGCGATAGCTCAAGACCCTCGCCTCTGTGACAGCTCAAGGCTTAGCCTCCGCGATAGCTCAAGACCCTCGCCTCTGTGACAGCTCAAGGCTTCACCTCTGCGATTACAAGCTTGCCGCCTTAAAGCAGGGGCTTAGCTCTGCTCTGCAAGGTCGCCTACACCGACGTTCACTCACTCCGCATTACAATGAAATGAAGAGTGACCCTCGAGCCACTCTTCACACTAAACATATTTAACTGTATACATTATAGCATAGTTTTAGAAAAAATCAATAGTTTTTGCGATATTTTTTCAAATTTTCTCCATTTTTTGCTTAAATGTATCGAAAGCAGCTGCCCCACGCCTGCGAAAATCGGTGTAGCTTCGCCGCCCTCGGGCTCGGGTCGGTGGGTAAAAAACTCGTATAACGGTTAAACCTTCACGGGATTTTTACCCATATCCTGCATCTGCCGGAGAATACCGCCCACCTCGCAAAATTACTTTGCGCTGAAGTCCTGGGGACCCTTGCCAACCTTATGCTTGCGCTTTGCAAGGCTGTCGTCGCCTGTTGCGCGAGCGTACTTTTTCATAAGCGCCTCAAGGTCCTCGATAACGTCGAGCCTTTTAAGCTCAATATCACGCGCCTCGGAGGAACGGCCCTTGATAGCTGATGTTTCAGAAAGCTTAAGCTTTGATTTTTTATTTCTCATTTCAATTCCTCCCGAAATCAGTTGCCCAGAATTTTAGCTACGTTATCCCAAAGGTCGGGACCGAAGAACCACATAAAGCCAACGAGAACTACCACAAGAGCGAGAAGCACGAAGCCAAGACCCATAAGCCAGCTTCCGCCTGCATCGCGGCTGGAATGCGCAATTCTCTTGAAGAACCAATGGAACTGCTTCTCTGCTACCTTCTTAGCCTTCTTATTGTTGGCAATATCGCGCTTGATGTTCTTAATCTCTCTCTGAGACAGCTCTTCTGTCTTGAGACGGTGGTTAGCGAGAGCTATGGTGGACTCTGCCTGTATCTGAGTGTTAATAAGGTCGTAGAGCTTTCTCTTTGCTCTGGAGTCAGCGGAAAGTCTCTTAACGCGCTTAGCGTTGCGAGCCTGTCTCTTGTACTCCTTAGCGGCAGCGGCACCTCTTACCTTGCGCATCTCAAGAGTGATAGCGCGTCCGTCAAGGTCTACCTCCTCGCCCTCGTAGATAGAGAGAAGCTGACCGTTGTACTTGTCTCTCTCGTTGAGAAGCTGCATAATCTGCTCGCGAAGAGCGATAATGTCGGCACGGGAGTACTTCTTCTTAGCAATCTGTACGGTGTTGGGGTCGGTGGTGATAACCTTGTAGTAACGCTCGTTGTCAGCTCTCTCCATAGCAAGCGCTTCCTTGCCCATCTTGTCGAGCTTCTTGCAGCGCTTCTCAATGTCGGCAACGGCACCTTTGTCCTTGCCGTCGAGCTTACCGTAAGCGTAGGTGTAAAGGTCGTCGTCGCTCTGGAGCAGACCCTTCTCGAACATAAATCTTGCAACTACGGTCTGCTGGTCCTTGTTTGCCTGTGCGGCAACGCGGGACTGAAGGGTAGCAACCTCGTAGGCTGCGGCATTGCCCTCCTCGACTCTGTTGTGACCCTGAGCTTTTGCGAGGAGCTTTGCGTTCTCTTCCTTAACTCTGCCGCGCACGTAGTCTGCGTACTTATACTCGTAAACTACGGTGTCAACAGTGTAGGAAACGTCGGGAATTTCGTCATAGGGCTGACCGAGAGATATCTTATCAGCCATTTCGGTATCCGCATAGGTCATAGCGTTGCCTGTGAATGCCGCGTATTCGTTAACGAGGCTGTTATAAACGGCAACCTCACCGGAAAGGTCGCGCTTCAGGGCGTCAATCTGCTTTTTGCTTGTGGATACCTGGCAGCAAGCGATAAGCTTATCTGCAGCAATAGTTACAGCCTTCTTCTGGATGGAGAGGCACTTGGTGAGAATGATAATCTTCTCCGCGTCCTCTGCCGCGCCCTTCTGCAAGGATGCCTGCTTAAGCTCTTCCTTAACCGCATCGTGAGCCTTGTCGCTCTTCTTAAAGAACTTCTTAAGCTCCTTTTTATTCATAACTTTCATCGCGCGCTGAGCGTTGCCTGCGAACTCGTTTGTAACAGTCGTCTCCTGCTTCTGCTCGGGAACGTAGGTGGACTTGGAGGTCTCCCTCACGCGATATTCAAGCTTGGACATCTTGGTGTAGCCCTCGCCGGATACAATCTCGTCGTAGAGGGACTTATCAGCCATAGAAAGGCTTGCGCCGGAAATCTCGGAAAGCTCGGAGACTGCGGCATTGTGAGAGTCTATTGCGGTGTAAAGTCTCTTCTTAGATGCCTTGAGGAACGCCTTGTCGCCAGCTCTCTTGGCTACGTCAATATCCTCGGCGATAGAATCAATAAGGTTCTTCGCTACTGCGAGATACTTAATGTCGATATCGGCAACCTCGCCCTCGCTTGCGCCGTACTTCGAGGACTCGATGCACTCAAGCTCGGAGATAGCAGCCTTGTAAGCCTTCTCGCTCTTCTTCTTGTACTTCTTAAGAGCCTTGCCGGAGAGCGCTGCTTCGCCCTCTGCCTGCTCCTCGGTCTCCTCAACGGCTTCCTCGACAGTCTCCTCAGCCTCGGGTGCAGATGTTGCTGCGGGTGCGGGAGCTGCTGCGTCATTGACGCCTGCGTTAACGTTTGTAATGTTCATTACTGCCGCGCCTGCGGATACGGGAGAAGTCTCCTCAACTCTCTCAGCCTTTTCAACAGGTGCGCCGAATATGAATTTAATGCAGTCCTCGGAGCTAATCTTCTCAGCCTCGGACTCGCCGACAATGCGAGTGTTATCTCCTACGGTCTCGAACAGCTCGACAACGTGGAGCATTACGGGCATATCGGGAAGAAGTGCGAACTCTGCTACCTTATCTGCGGTTGCGGAGTTGATGGTGCTGACGGAAGTGCCGCATGCCTCGGCGCACTTCTCTGCAAGAGCATTGTAGCTGATAAACGCCGCGATAAGCTCGCGCTTAGCCGCGCCTATGTGCTTAAGGATACCGAGATTAACGGCGCCTACAAGCACGCGAGATGCTACAAGCACCTTCTCCTTCTCTATTGCGAGAGTAACAACGGCAAGCTCTGCCTCGTTTTCAATCTTAAGCTTGGATGCTGCGCTGTTAAGCTTCTTTATAGCCTTTGCCGCAAGCTTCTTCAGCTTCTTATATCTTCTCTTGGAGGTTACCTCAATCTTGTCGCCGAGAAGCTCAGCCTCTGTGAGAGGAGCTTTGACGGGAGTCTTAACGGTAATCTCGTTTTTCTTCTTAGCAGCTGCGCTGACGGTAGGAACGACGGTAACGCCCTCGCCTTCCTTAAGACCCGAGAATGCGGGGAAGGAGAAGGTAACGCATGCGGGTGCCGCTTCCTCTTCG
>JAFUPM010000079.1 GCA_017481225.1 Clostridia bacterium | reverse complement strand
GGTGCCGCTGCGGGAGCAGGTGCCGCCTTGGGTGCTGCGGGTGCTGCCTTAGGCGCTGCAGGTGCTTCTACTGCAACCTTAACAACCTCGTTCATAGTGTGGCTGTGAGTTTCGGATGCGGTGCTTTCAACAGACGCCTCAATTCTTGCCTTAGTGCTTTTTGAGATTCTCTTCTTTTTCTTCTCGGGAATCGGAATATCGTAGCTGTCGTCGAGAAGGTTGTCAAGAGAGATGCCGAAGAGGAGCTTCATTTCAAGAAGCTTCGGAACCTCGGGGTAGGACTGACCGCATTCCCACTTATAAACTGCCTGTCTGGAAACGCCAACTGCGCTTGCAAAGTCGTCCTGAGTAAGATTTTTGCCCTTTCTTAAGATAACGAGTTTTTCCTTGAATGTCATTGGTAACCCTCCTACCGCTAAATATAGCGGATTTTTATTTAAATTTTATTTTATTTTAATTTATCAAGTAAATCTTCGTAAGCATCGCTGCTTTCGTTGTAGACTGCAAAAGACGCGGTGGTAAATCTCCAACCGTCACTCTCCTCAAGCATTCTGATTTCAAGTGAGGTATTTTTCACCTTTCCGCTCTCGCTTGTAAGGCGCACGGGAACCGATATTACTATTATCTCTCCCTCTACGTCAACCACCTCTATACCGTCGAGATATTCAATCTCTCCCGTCAGGTAGTAGCTGTAGTCGGAGTTAACCATAACGAGGCTGTTGCCTTCTCCGTCGGTATAATCGTAATACCTTGTGTAGTGCTTTATGACTCCCTCGTCGGAAATAGAGCTTAATACCGTATTGAACATAAGGCTCGCTCTTTCGTCAGAATAAACTCTGAGAGTCTTTTCCTTAAGCTCCTCAACGGAGCTGATGCCGAAGCCCGAGAGGCTCTCCGCAAGCGCCACCTTATATATTCCGTTGCCCGACTCGGGGTCGTACTCCAAGCCCTTGCCGTAATATATCTCGTTTATAGGCTTTGCCAAAGCCAGAAGCTCCTTTGCGGCGGCTATAACCTCGCCCTCGTCGTACTCTCTGTCCTTCTCGCAGGAAACGAGAGAGAAGGAGAGAAGGAGTACTGTAAGAAGCAAGATTATTTTTCTCGCCCCTCTCACTCCTCTGCCTCCTCGGACTCACCGTCCGCACTCTCACCCTCGGTGTCCTCCTCGGGGATTTCTGCCTCAGCCTTCGCCTCAGCCAAAGAGCCTTCAAGCTCCTGCTTTATCTCCTGGTCGATTTCGGCACTTTCCGCCTCAATCTCCTCGGCGCGCTCGAGCCTTGCAACGTTGTTGATAAAGGAGCCGTCGGCAAGTCTCATTACTATAACGCCGCCTGCCGTTCTCGAGTAAACGTTAATGCTCTCAACGGAGGTACGGATAATTGTTCCCTCGTTTGTGATAAGCATAATATCGTCGTCCTCGGCTACGGTGATTATAGCAGCCAGCTTACCTGTCTTTTCGCTTATCTTGTGGCAGGCAACACCCTTACCGCCGCGGTGCTTCATTTCGCGGAAGTCCTCGAAGAGTGTTCTCTTACCCATTCCGCGCTCGGTTATGGTGAGCATAGACTTGGTATCGTCTACAAGGCATACGCCCACAACCGTATCGTCACCGCTAAGAGTGATACCCTTAACGCCTCTTGCACCTCTGCCCATAGAGCGAACGTTATTTTCGTCAAATCTTACCGCAAGTCCGTCCCGTGTCGCGAGAATCAAGCTCTCGTTACCCGTCGTGTGCCTTACGAAGATAAGCTCGTCGCCCTCGTCGAGGTTAATAGCAATCTTACCGCTCTTTCTCTGATACTCAAACTCGGAGAGGAGCGTTCTCTTGATAATACCGAGCTTGGTTACCATCGTAAGGTACTCGCCCTCGGTGAATTCCGTGATAGGAATAATAGCCGTTACGTACTCGCCGTCCGTCAGCTCAATAATGTTGACAAGGTTGGTGCCCTTCGCCGTTCTCGAAGCCTCGGGAATTCTGTACGCCTTCTTTGCATATACTCTGCCCTTGTTGGTGAAGAACATCAGATATGCGTGGGAGTTTGCAACTATAACGTCCTCGACGAAGTCGTCCTCCTTGGTCGTCATACCGATAATGCCCTTACCGCCTCTGTTCTGGGCGGAGTAAACGTCGGCTCTCTGGCGCTTTATGTAGCCTGTGTGGCTGACGGTAATAACGCAGGTGTGACGCTCAATAAGGTCCTCAAGGTCAATTTCCTCTGTTGCCTCGGTAAGCTCGGATTTTCTTCCGTCGCCGAACTTATCTCTTATCTCGCCGATTTCCTTTTTGATTATATCCTTGACCTTGTTTTCGTCGGCGAGGATACCGCGCAGCTCCTCAACTATGACGGCGAGCTTTGCAAGTCTGTCCTCTACCTTCTGTCTCTCAAGTCCTGAGAGCTTGCCGAGTGTCATCTCGACTATCGCCTGCGCCTGCGCGTCGGTAAGCGCAAATCTTTCCATCAGCTTTTCCTTAGCGTCGGGAATGGAAAGGGAGCTTTTTATAGTCTTTATAACCTCGTCGATATTGTCTATTGCTATTTTGTAGCCCTCGAGAATATGCATCTCGCGCAGCGCCTTGTCAAGGTCGAACTGAGTTCTGTTTATTATGACGCTCTTCTGGAAGTCGATGTATCTGTCAAGTATCTCGGGAAGCGAGAGAATTTTCGGCTCGCCGCCGTCTATAACCAACATATTCACCGAGCAGGTGTCCTGGAGCTGGGTGTACTTGTAGAGCTGATTGAGTATTACCTCGCCGTTGGCGTCTCTTCTGTACTCAACGACAATTCTCATACCGCCTCTGCCCGACTCGTCTCTGAGAGCTGTGATACCTTCAATCTTCTTATCCTTTACAAGGTTAGCCATACTCTCAATAAGCATTGACTTGTTTACCATATAAGGAATTTCGGTGAAGATTATCCTTCTGTGCTCGTCCTCAATTTTCGCTCTTGCGCGGATATAAATTTTACCCTTACCCGTCTCGTAAGCCTCTTTTATTCCGCGGGAGCCGTAGATTATAGCGGCGGTGGGGAAGTCGGGGCCCTTTATAAACTGCATAAGCTCGTCTACCGAGCATTCGGGGTTATCTATTCTGTATATCGTTCCGTCAATTACCTCTGTCAGGTTGTGGGGAGGAATATTCGTAGCCATACCGACTGCAATTCCTACCGAGCCGTTAACCAAGAGATTAGGGAAGCGGGAGGGGAGGACCGTGGGCTCGTCGCGGGTGTTATCGAAGTTACGGGTCATAGGCACGACCTTTTTCTCGATATCACTCATCATAAACCCTGCAATCCTTGACATTCTCGCCTCGGTGTAACGGTACGCCGCAGGGGGGTCTCCGTCAACGCTACCGAAGTTACCGTGTCCCTCAACGAGGGTGTAGCGGAGAGAGAAGTCCTGCGCCATTCTTACCATAGTGCCGTATACGGCGGAGTCACCGTGGGGATGGTATCTACCAAGCACGTTACCGACGGTTGTCGCCGATTTACGGAAGGGCTTGTCGTGTGTCAGATTGTCCTCGTACATAGCGTAGAGAATTCGCCTCTGACCGGGCTTCATTCCGTCTCTTACGTCGGGGAGAGCGCGAGACGTGATAACGCTCATTGAATACTCGATAAATGAAGTTTCTACCTCGCGGCGCATATCGCGCAGCTCTATTTTCTGAGAGGGAAATTCTATATCGGAGCTTTTGTAATTGTGTTCCATTCCTTACCCTCCTTAAATATCCAGATTCTGCACGAATTTCGCGTTTTTGGAGATAAACTCGCGCCTTGGCTCAACCATATCTCCCATAAGGACGGAGAACATCTCGTCGCAGGCAATGGCGTCCTCGACGGTCACCTTAAGCAGAGTTCTCGTCTCGGGGTCCATAGTGGTTTCCCAAAGCTGCTCGGGGTCCATCTCTCCAAGACCCTTATATCTTTCGGACTCAACGCCCTTGACGCCAAGCTCCTCGATATATTTATCTCTCTCCGCGTCGGAGAAGGCGTAGCGCAGCTGCTTGCCCTTATGTACCTTATAGAGAGGAGGCTGCGCCAAGAATACGTGGCCGCCCTCAATAAGAGGTCTCATGTGACGGAAGAAGAAGGTGAGAAGAAGTATTCTGATATGGGAGCCGTCAACGTCGGCATCCGCCATAATTACTATCTTGCCGTAGCGGAGCTTTGCAATATCGAAGTCCTCGCCGATACCGCAGCCCAGCGCCTGGATAATAGGAATAAGCGATGTGTTTGAGTAGACCTTGTCAAGCCTTGACTTCTCGACGTTAAGGACCTTACCGCGGAGGGGAAGTATCGCCTGGAAGCGGCTGTCGCGGCAGCCCTTAGCCGAGCCGCCAGCACTGTCTCCCTCTACGAGGTAAACCTCGGTAAGTCTTGCGTCGCGCTCGTTACAGTCTGCAAGCTTGCCGGGCAGGGTAGAGACCTCCAGGACGTTTTTGCGCCTTGTAAGCTCTCTTGCCTTTCTTGCCGCCTCTCTTGCTCTGTTGGCAGCCATCGCCTTCTCAATTATCATTTTAGCCGAGGCAGGATTTTCCTCCATAAACTCCTCAAGCTTCTTATATACTATGGAATCAACGAGGCGGCGCATCTCGGAGTTACCGAGCTTTGCCTTGGTCTGGCTTTCAAACTGCGCATCGGTGAGCTTAACCGAAATTATAGCAACCAAGCCCTCGCGCACGTCCTCGCCCGAAAGTCCCTTATCGTCGCCCTTGATTACTCCCGTCTTTCTGGCGTAATCGTTGATAGCTCTGGTAAGAGCCGACTTGAAGCCCGTCTCGTGGGTACCGCCCTCAATGGTAGACATATTGTTAGCGAAGGATATAATAGTCTCGTTGTAGCTGTCGTTATACTGCATAGCGACCTCTGCAATAGAGCCGTTCTCCTCACCCTTCATATATATTACCTCGGGGTGTACGGGGTTACCGCGCTTCTCGTTGTTAAGGTACTCTACGAAGGAAATTATACCTCCCTCGTAGTGAAGGATTTCCTCGCGCTCGCGGCCCTCTCTTCTGTCGGTGAGTATAATCTTTACTCCCGCGTTAAGGAAGGACTGCTCTCTCATTCTCGCAAGGAGTATCTCGTAGTCGAACTCGGTTTCCTCGAATATAGTCGCGTCGGGCTTGAAGCGGACGTACAGACCGTGTCTGCCGTTTGAATCTCCCGCGCACTCGAAGGGACGGGCTACGGCTCCTCTTTCAAACCTTTCGGTATACTTTTTGCCGTCTCTGCAGTTCTCGACCTCCAGCCACTCCGAAAGGGCGTTAACTACCGAGGCTCCAACACCGTGGAGACCTCCCGCAATCTTATAGCCGTCGCCGCCGAACTTACCTCCCGCGTGGAGGACGGTATAAACCACCTCGAGGGTAGGAAGTCCAAGCTTCTCGTTCATACCAGAGGGGATACCTCGTCCGTCGTCCTCGACGGATACGCTGTTGTCGGGCCATATATCGATTTTAATTGAGTCGCACTCGCCTGCGAGAGCCTCGTCGATAGAGTTGTCTACAATCTCGTATACCAGGTGATGAAGTCCCCTTATGGACGTCGTACCGATATACATACCCGGTCTTTTTCTTACAGCCTCAAGTCCCTCAAGAACCTGTATTTGGCTGTCGTCATAGCCTTTGGTTTCTAATTCATTTGCCACTTTTGGCACCAAGCCTTTCTTGTTTTTGCTCTTTTTAAAATATTCTTTTTTGCGGTGCATTATCGGTTTAGTTTTGATAAACTCAAATACACAGCTTTTTCTTTTTAAACTCAGTTTTTACTTGTATTTTCTAACTTTTGTTTACATTTTTTGTATCCTACTCGCGCATTTATAGAATTTTTACCTTTAGTTTTAATTCTACATAAGAAGCTTTACTTTTCTTCAAAAGCATTTTCATTACTCGTCATTTTTGCCTTCAAGACGAAGCTTCAAGCCCTGAGTAGATATTCTGGAGAGTCTGACCTTACATTCCTTATTCTCGGTTGTAAGGACGAAGGAACGGGGGAGGTCGGAGTCGTCGTACTCAACCTTACCTTCCTTTTGCATTTTGTTTATAAAGTCGCGCCCGGATTTCGATACCGTGGCGGTATCAAGGTCGAATATACCGACGATATCCTTGCGCCTTACACTTTTTCGGTTACCGATGTGCAGATACATATTCGCCTCCCGAAACCTCTATTATATTTGCTCCGTACCTTTCGTACTCCTCCGACTCGCATGAGGTTATTATTATCTGCCTATCACCGAGAGCCGACAATACGTACTCGCGCCGCCTCTGGTCGAGCTCCGACAACACGTCGTCGAAAAGGTACACGGGATACTCTCCCGTCATCTCGCGGATAACCTCGCCCTCAGCAAGCTTTAGGGCAAGCACAACCGAGCGCTGCTGACCCTGGGACGCGTAAAGTCTGGAGTCAAGACCCGAGATTTTTATTTTCAAGTCGTCTCTGTGAGGGCCGAAAAGGCTGACGCCCGCCGCGCACTCGCGGTCACGGTTCTCTAAAAGAAGCTTGAAGTATTCCTCTCTTACAGCTTCTCTGTCTGCTATATCCTCCTCAATATCCGAGTCGTAGACGAGCTGAATTTTCTCTGCTCCGCCGGATATTTCCGAGAGTATTTTCTCGGCGTGGGGCGCAAGCCTTTTTATATACTCCGCGCGCATAAGGTAGATGTAGGACGCGTAGTCCGCCATAGAGTAGGACCAGGAGTCGATTTCGGTTTTGTCTACGTACAGCCCCTTTGCCAAAAATTTAAAGAGGCAGTTGCGGTTCTCCAGCGCCTTTTTGTAGTCCGAATAGCACTTGAGGTAGGAGGGGTAGCACTGGGATATAGCCACGTTGAGAAAGCTGCGCCTCTCCTCGGGTCCGCCCTTTACTATCTCTAAGTTATCGGGGTAGAACAGCACCGAACGGAAGGAGCCTAACATCTCGGAGACACCTTTAAGCTTGTAGCCGTTCCTTTTCCTCTGCCTTTCCTTACCGAAAAGGGAGTATTCAAGAGAGCCCTCTCCCGTTTTGTCCTCATAGTCTATCCGAATATGGAAGCCCTCCTTGCCGAAGCCTACAAGCTCCCCGTCCTCCCTTGCGCGGAAGGACTTGCCTCTGGAGAAAATATATATTCCCTCAAGGGCGTTGGTTTTTCCCTGGGCGTTCTTGCCGTGAAGCAAATTCAGCCCGGGGGTGAAGGTTACGTCACATTTTTCAATATTACGAAATCCCGTAGCACTGAAATTTTTGATTATCATTACTTCTGCTCGTTCATTCTGACGGGAAGTATCATATAGAAGTAGGTGAACTCCTCGTCTGCCTCGGCAGGCTCGATGGTTATTGCGTGAGTTGCGCTCTTGAAGGTCATCTTGATATTCTCGCCCTCGGCTACGTTTACGCTGCTGATAAGGAAGCGACAGTTGAAGCCTATCTCAATATCGCCGCCCTCGTGTACGCAGTCCATCTCGTCGAAAACGTTGCCGTTAACGGAGGAGGAGGTAATAAGGAGGAATTGGTCCTCGGTAGAAAGCTTAACGTAGCTCTTTCCGCTGCCCTTGATTTTCTCCTCTGCGATAATATTGGCTCTCTCAAGTCCGTCAAGAAATCTCTCTCTGTCTACCGTAACCGATATATCGTTATCGGTGGGAACCATTCTGTTGTAATCTATGTACTCGCTGTCAATGGTACGGGTGAAGAATACCATATCCTCTTTTCTGATAATAGCGTGCTTTCTCGAAAGGTAGAACTTTACGGTCTGGTCCTCTCCGTCAGCAAGGTTTTTGGAAAGCTCGCCGAGGGCGTGACCGGGAATAATGAAGGAGTAGCCGAGGCTGCCGTCGTCGGCAAGGGACTTGACGTTGCAGCTCATAGTGCATTTCGAGAGTGTGTAGCTGTTGCAGGAGACAACCTCAATTCCGCCCTCAAACACCTTGAAGAATGCGCCGCAGAGCATAATTCTGTTATCGTTTTCCGCAACGGAATGTGCAACCTTTGAAATCATACGGCGCAAAGTCTCGGAGGATATCTCAAAGCCGCGGTCGCTGATAAGGTCGGGCAGGTTAGGGAAGTCCTCGCCGCGCATAGCGAACATAGAGAAGGAGGCTCTGCCGCAGGAGATTGTGCAGTTGAGCTTATCGTTAATGTCGAAGGTAATCTCGTCCTCGGGGAGAACGCGGATAGTCTGGTAAAGTCTCTGTGCGTTAACTATGTATTTGCCCTCGCGCTCAATGGAAACGGGGTCGATATAAGCTCTCGTTCCCTTGTTCATATCATAGGTGGAGATGCGGATTTTTCCGTCCTCCATGGTTTCAAGAAGCACGCCCTCAATAGAGGTGATAGTATTTTTGTTGGATACCGTACCCATAGCAGGGGTAAGCTTGCTCATAAGGTCGGATTTCTGTACTGTAAATTTCATTTCTCGTCCTCACTTTATTTTTTGTCGGAAATATAGCCTCACTTAAGCCCAAGGAAAAGAAGGGCACTCGCGGCAGCGCAAATAAGCCGCTTGTCGGCTTTCCGATAGAGAGATATATATTATTTGGGTAGTAATAGTAGTAGTAGGGGTGGTGGAAATTGTTAAAAACTCCGAAAAGCCCCGTGGCGCCTTGCTTTTTGCCCTCTGAATTATCCACATTCGCATCTTAAAAAGCGGTATGCGAAAAATTTCAAAAAATCTAACGGGTTGTTCTACAGGATATAAACCCCTTTTCAACGGGAAGATATCCACTTATCCACCGAAAATTGTGGAGAAAAAACAGCCCTTACGGAAGCTGACGAAGCTTCCACATTTTTAAAGCAATATTGGAGATGCAATAATAAGCAACCCGAAAGCCGAAGCTCTCCGTTTTAAGGCAATATCGGCAGCAGCAAAACTAAAGTCGAAAGCCGAGGCTCTCAGTTTTAAAGCGATATCGGCAGCAGCAAAGCTAAAGCCGAAGGCTTAAAGTCCCTTGATTTCCTTAATGAGAAGGTTGAGGTCGCGCTCGAAGTTTTTGACCGTTCTGATGTTCATAATAGTCTTTTGCTCCGAGTAGAGAGCCGTGGTGTGGTCTCTGCCGAAAATCTTACCCGTCTCGTCGAGGGAAAGGGTGGTGAGCTTCCTTATGACGTATACTGCCACGTGGCGCGCCTTGGCGATACTGTCGGTCTTTTTCTTCGACTTAAGGTCCTCGACTGTGACACCGTACTTCTTCGCCACCGCGGTAAGCACTCGCTCTACCATAGCGTCGGTGGGAATGTTGCCGGGGTCAACCACGGAGATAACCTGGTCTATTGCCTCCTTGGTAATCTCGATGCCCGAGAAGGAGGACATAAACTGCAGCTTTTTAAGCACGCCCTCAATCTGTCTTATATTGCTGTTAAGACGGTCAGCCATATAATCGATAAGGTGAGGGGGGACGTTGATGCCGAGTATCTCCGCCTTCTTGCGTATAATAGCTACGCGAAGCTCGAAGGAGGGAGGCTGAACGTCGGCTATAAGTCCACTCTCAAATCTGGTGCGGAGCCTGTCCGTCAGAGGCTTGATTTCCATAGGGGGACGGTCCGAGGTGAGGATTATCTGCTTCTCCGACTCGTAGAGTGCGTTGAAGGTGTGGAAGAATTCCTCTTGGGTCGCCTCCTTGCCTGCGATTATTTGAATATCGTCAAGCAGCAAAACGTCGGCGGAGCGGTACTTCTCCTTGAAGGGCGCCGTAAGTCCCTCGCCTATTGCCTCAATAAGCTCGTTCATAAAGGACTCGCTCTTTTTATACACAATCTTCAAGCCCTTATGATTTTTCTTCATATAGTTCATAATGGCGTAGAGAAGGTGAGTTTTGCCAAGTCCCGAGTGACCGTGAATGAATAAGGGGTTGTAGGCGCAGGGGTCGTTGGCTACCGCGTAGCAGGCGGCTTTGGCGAATTTGTTGGAAGAGCCCTCAATGAAATTCTCGAAGGTATATTCGTCAAGGAGAGTTTTTTTGTCACCCGAGGTGTCGTTGAGCATCTCCTCAATTTTCTTTTCCTTCTGTATTATCTCCTCGCGCTCCTCCTCGCTGATATCCGCCGTAACCTCTTCCTCCTCCTCTGTGGGGGAGTTAAGCTCGTTTTGCTCGTCGAGTGCGAATATCTCAACGTCAACCGAGAAGCCGATTATCTCTGCAAGAGTGCTTTTTATAACGTCAATATATTTAGCTGAAAGTATACGCCGTCTCAGCTTTGTGGGTGTAGAGAACACAGCGCGGTCCTCTGACAGCTCCGTCAAATTAAAATCACCGAACCAAAGGTCAAAGGTTGACTGTGCGGTGCCGATTTTTACCTGTAGCTCCTCGCGCAGGGCCTCTGAAATGCCGGAGAGTTCGTCCATTCTTCTGCTCCTTTCCGAAATTATGACTTTCCATTATATTATTAGTTATATTATAACATATAGTATAAAGAAAATCAATAGCTGTGTAAAAAAATGTTGACATTTTAGTAGCTGTTTTCGGGCAGAAAAATATAAATAAAGGTTTACATTCGCTTAGAACGGGGCTTGAAGATAAGAGAGGCGAGAAGTCCGAGGACCAAAGCCAGGGTTATACCCCCTGCCGAGGCACCAATTCCGCCCGTCAGAATACCTAAAGCGCCCGTTGAGTCCACAGCCTCCTTGACCCCTCTGCCGATATTCGCGCCGAAGCCTATGAGAGGCAGTGACATACCCACGCCGAATATATCGTAAAGCGGCTCGTAAAGCCCCACGGCGTAAATCAAAACTCCGAGGGAGACGTATAGGACGAGTATTCTTGCAGGGGTGAGCTTCGTAAGGTCTATAAGGAGCTGCGCTATAACGCATAGCACTCCGCCGCATATTGCCGCAAGGAGAAGCTTTAAGAGTATTTCGTTCATTTTTATATCCTTTTTAGTTTTAAAATGGGCTAATCAATCTTTTTTTGTTTTCAAATTAAATGAAAGGGGTTAGCTTTTTGTTTAAATTTGGGTTGTTTTTAAGCTTGAAATTGTGGGTTTTGAAGATTATTTTGTTTAATTTGAGTGGTTTTGTTTTCAACCTGATTTTATTTTCTGTTGACGGTAGTATTTTTCTTTTTATACCCTTTGTTTTCAATTCTTATAAGAGGGGCGATGCCCGTGATGTTCTGACCCTGCAGAAGGCTTGACGGGCTCATAAGCGCGCCCGTGGAGAGAAGGAGGATACGGTTGATTTGTCCCGTCTCCATAAGAGGCAGAAGGTGAGATGCGAGAACCGACGCGCTTGTGCCGCAGCCCGATGCGCCCGAGTGAATATCCTGCCTCTCCGAGTCGTAGAGCAAAAGTCCGCAGTCCAGGTGGAACCTCTCGCACCCGGGCAGCTCCCTTGCGAGTATCTCCTTCAAAATATCCGAGCCGACCTTACCGAGGTCCCCCGTCACGATATAGTCGAAGTCCGAGGGCGACTCTCCGCTCTCGTCGAAGTAGGAGAGAATAGTATCTGCCGCCGCAAAGGACATAGCTCCGCCCATATTGGAGCCGTCAGCCGTTCCGCCGTCTACCATTTTTCCTACCATAAATTCGGTAACGGAGGGCTTGCCCTCGTCTCTACCGAGAATAAACGCGCCTGCGGCGGTGCTGGTCCACTGTGCGCTGGGTGCGCGCTGCCCTCCGTACTCTATGGGTGTTCTGAACTGCCTTTCCGCCGCGGAGTTATGGGAGGTGGTTACGGCGGCGCCGTAGGTCATATCTGGTGAATTCTCCATAACCGAGGACAGAATGAGCAAGGACTCCGTACAGGTGGAGCAGGCTCCGTAAACGCCGAGGAAGGGAATACCGAAGCTGTTAAGCCCAAGGGAGGTTCCCACGCATTGGTTTTGTAGGTCCCCCGCAACCAGAAGCTCTAAGTCCTTGTGCGAGAGCTTAGCCTTCCCGAGGGCTGTGTTGAGAGCTATCCTTCCCATCTCCCCCTCCGCGGTTTCAAAGGTATCCATACCGAAGCGGTCGGTAATATCGCAGAAGTCAAATTTATCTCCGAGAGGTCCGCGCCTCTCCTCTCCTCCTCCCACAGCGGCGTGAGAGATTATGCTTATAGGTGAATTAAGCTTTACTATTCTTTTCATTTTTTATCTCCGTCGAATATAGGTTTTGCGGCAACGTGCCACTCTGTCGCGCTATTAGATTTAGGTAGTTATCCTTTAACGCTCTAGGGTTATAAGTCTTGCTAAAGCTCGTTTTTACCACTCAGAATATAAGACCCGCGAAAAAGTAAATAAGCCCGTAGAGAACGCCCGAGGAAATACCGAAGAGTATAACGGGGCCCGCAACCGTGAAAATTTTTGCCCCGACGCCGAGTATCACGCCCTCGCTTGAGGAGTCCATAGCTTGGGAGGTAACGGCGTTTGAAAAGCCCGTAACGGGTACTAAGGTTCCTGCTCCCGCGTGCTTTGCAATGCGGTCAAAAATGCCGAAGCCCGTAAGTGCCGAGGCTGCAAAAATGAATATGAGGGTCACGAGGACACCCGCCGTCTTTTCTTCCGCACCTATTCCCGTTAGCACTAAAAACACTCCCTCACCGAGGGCGCAAATCAAGCCGCCAAAGAGAAAGGCAAGGGCAGAATTTTTAAATAATTTTGTTTTGGGTGAATGTTTATCAATCAACCTTTTCTTTTCCAAATTATCCATAAATACCTCTATTTTGTAAATAATAGTAGTCAAAACATACCGTTTTAAACATAATATTTGCATTCTTTCAAAATTTATTCTTCACAATTTTGTTTTGAAAAAATAAAAACCGACACTCTCGTGTCGGCTTTAAACTAAGCGTTATAGAAAAACTGCAAGTCCCCTATGGGGTCAATGCCAAGCTCCACTAAAAGGAGGTTCCTTATGAAGAAGTGAAGCAGAAGCACCGCGGGGATAATGAGGAGAGAGGAGAGCTTGAAGCTTACAAGATATCTCGGCTCGTCCTTTACAAGAGAGAGAAGCGCGCGCACCTCTATATCAATAAGGAAAAACAGAAGCACTGCCATAGGTGGGTAAAGCTTGAAGGCTGATAGAAAATCGAGTCTGAAAAGCTGAAGGAGGGAGCGTGAGCCGCCGCAGCCCGGGCAGTAAATGAAAAACAGTCTTTTCATAGTGCAGCCCACGATATCCTTGCCGCCTGCCTCGGCTATTATATGGGCGTAGAGCGCCGAGACTGTGAGCAGTATTAAATTTGCAAAAATGAAAACTAAAAGTGTCTTTTTCTGAAATTTAGACAGCTTTTTCATCTCGGGCTCCCTTCGTTTTTTTGAGTTGTACGGAAATATTTTAACACGAAATGACAAAAAATTCAAGCAAAGTGTTGATTATTTTAAATTCTTGTGATAAAATGGTAATATAAAACCTGTAAAATGGGAGGAAAACAGAAATGAGTGAATTTGACAGCAGCAAATTTGAAGGCTTGGGCAACGATGGTACTGACGTATACAAAACCGTCGTAGAGGATAAAAACAAGACACGCGCCTGGTCGGTTGCGGCACTTGTTCTGGGAATTGTTTCCATTTTCTGCTGTTGCTTATGGTACTTCGGTCTGGTAGCGGGTATTCTCGCTATTCTCTTTACTATTATTTCGAGAAAGACTCTCGGCTACTTCGACGGACTTTCCATAGGCGGACTTATAACGGCTATCTTCGGTATCATATTCAGCGGACTTATGGGAATCGGCAATCTCATGCTGATAACCAACCCCGAGTTTATGGCAACGTACGAGGAGTTTATGAAGGAGTACGAGAAGGCACTTGAGGCAGGCGGCGAAAGCAGCGTGTTCTCATCTGTAATAGGTCTTTTGAAGTAATCTCCACCGTCTGACAATCAAACAAAATTACTTACCGATAGGGCAGAAAAATCTGCCCTATCTCTTTTTTACAGAACAGACAGCGAACTCGGTTTTGTTAGGTATGAATTTTATTTTGCCGAGTGTGAATTCTGTTTTTTAGGAGCGTGAATTTTATTTTACGGAGTAGGTTTTTTCGGAGTATAAATTCCGTTTTACAGAGTTTATATTTCGTTTTAAAGACCGTGAATTCCGCAATTTTCTTATGCGTTTTTTGAGCAAATTTGCCGCCGATTTTGTGTTAAAAAATTAACATTCAAATAGTTAAAAAATTAACAAATGAAAAAGGGCAAAAAAAGCGAAAAAAATCTTCCCAAACCACCTCAAAAGAGTAAAGAATTATGTAAAAAAGTACGAAAAAAATGAAGATTTTACCGAAAATTGCACAATTATGCTACGTTTCTATAATTATTTTGTTGACATAAGCCCGGAAATGTTGTATAATTTTAAAGTAGATTTAAAATATAAAATCAGCCCACAAAGCACGTGGGCAGAATGGAGAAAAAAATGCCCGGATTTATGCTTGGTAAAACTCACGTACCGCACAGGAAAAATACTGCGGGTATGGAGAGCGTGCGCATGCCTGTTCCCGAGACGGTAATTATACCCACCTCACAGCACATCGGCGCACCTGCGACGCCTACGGTCAAGGTAGGCGACACCGTATACGTCGGCACGAAAATAGGCGAGGCGGGAGGCTACGTCAGCTCACCCATACACTCGTCGGTTTCGGGAAAGGTTAAGAAAATAGATTCACTGCTCTTGGTGGGCGGCAGAAGCTGCGCCGCCATAGTGATAGAGTCGGACGGTCTTATGACACCAGACCCATCTGTTGCACCCCCCAAGGTTGATAATCTCGACGGCTTCATTGCCGCTGTCAGAGAGTCGGGACTCGTCGGTCTCGGAGGCGCGGGCTTCCCCACCGCGGTTAAGCTGGATGCAGAGAAGAAGGGACTTATTCACCGCCTTGTAATCAACGGCGCCGAGTGCGAGCCCTACATTACCAGCGATACTCTTACAATGAGAAACGACGCGGACTATATCCGCGAGGGAGTGAAGCTGCTCCAGAAGTACCTTACACTTGAGGAGGTATTTATCGGTATAGAGAGCAACAAGCCCGACTGCATAGAGAAGCTTCGGGAAACCTTCTCCTATGACGAAACGGTAAAGGTTGTATCTCTCCCCTCCACCTACCCCCAGGGCGCAGAGAAGGTGCTTATCTACAACACCACGGGGCTTATTGTTCCCGAAGGCGGTCTCCCCGCTGACGTAGGGTGCCTCGTTATGAACGTGACCTCGGTTGCCTTCCTTGCAAAATATTTCGAGACGGGTATGCCTCTCGTAGAGAAGTGCGTTACCGTCGACGGCTCGGCAATAAAAAATCCTATGAACGTTATAGCTCCTATCGGTACGCCCGTTGAGAAGCTCATAGAGTTCACGGGCGGCTTCTCAAAGGAGCCGGGTAAAATTATGTACGGCGGACCTATGATGGGCTCTGCTATGTACTCTGCCGAGTACCCCGTGTTGAAGAACACCAACGCTATCGTTGCTCTTGATAAAAAGGACGCGAAGCCTCCCGTACAGCGCAACTGCATACACTGCGGAAGATGCGTTGCCGCCTGCCCCATAGGACTTAATCCCACCCTCTTTGCGAGAAGCATGAAGGTTGAGGATAAGGCTGAGCGCGCGGCAAGGCTCGAGGAGGCGAAGATAGGACTCTGTATGGAGTGCGGCTGCTGCTCCTTCGTGTGTCCCTCCGCCCGTCCTCTCGTCCAGACAAACCGCCTCGCTAAGGCTGATCTTCGAGCCAATGGGGCGAAAAAGTAAGGAGGTTAGGTGATGAATAAGCTTACAGTTTCGTCCTCGCCTCACATTCATACCTCGAACTCGACCCAGAGAATTATGCTCGACGTTATTATCGCGCTCCTTCCCACGGCTGTGGCAGGTACGGTGATATTCGGGCTTGGCTCTCTTCTGGTTATGGGAGTATGTGTGGCGACGGCAATCCTTTCGGAATTTCTTTTCAATATTATAGTGAAAAAGGAGCAGACGGTCTCCGACCTTTCCGCCATAGTCACGGGTCTCATTCTTGCGCTCAACCTGCGCGCGGATACTCCCTGGTGGCAGTGTATGCTGGGTACCGTGTTTGCTATTATCGTAGTTAAGTGCCTCTTCGGCGGCCTTGGCTGCAACTTTGCGAACCCCGCTATTACGGGTAGAATATTTATGATGATGAGCTTCGCTTCGGCAGTTGGCGGCGGCGCTGTGCCGAGCATAGTTGAGGTAAGCTCCTCCGCAACACCCCTTGAGCTTATCTCGGGCAACAAAGCAGGTGCGCTCCCGAGCCTTTGGGATATGCTTCTCGGTCTGCGCGGCGGTGCTATCGGCGAGGTGTGCGCTCTTGCAATACTCCTCGGCTTTGCCTACCTGGTTTACAGGAAGGTTATACACTTCGAGACACCCCTTATCTTCGTCGGAACGGTGTTCGTTCTCTCCTTGATAATTACAAACGACCTTACCCTCTCCCTTTACCAGGTGCTTTCGGGCGGTCTGCTCTTCGGTGCCGTGTTTATGGCGACTGACTACGTAACCACCCCCATCACCCGCACGGGCAAGATGGTATTTGCCGTAGGCTGCGGTCTTATAACCGTGCTTATAAGATTCTTCGGCTCTTATCCCGAGGGCGTGTCCTTCGCAATCCTTCTTATGAACATTCTCTCGCCCTATATCGAAAAATGGACGGCAAAGCGTCCCCTTGGAGGTAAAAAGGCATGAAGAATATGATAAACAAAAAGAACCTTATGCCCGTAATAGTGCTGGGCGTAATATGCCTCGCTGTGGCGCTGCTTATGGGTGCTGTGAATATGATAGCTGCGCCCGAGATTAAGGCGCGCAACGATAAGGCAATAGCCGACTCCCTCGGCAAGGTTATGCCCGACGGAGAGTTTGACGAAAAGGAGGACGCCTTAAGAAAGGACGCTCCCGAAACCATAAGCAAGGTATATACCGAAAAGACGGGAAAGGGAACGGTTGTTGTTCTCGTTACCAAAAAGGGATATACAGGCAAGGATATCGGTATCACGGTAGGTATCGATAATGACGGCAAAATTACGGGTATGGAGATAACCCAGAACGATGAAAGCATCGTCCCCTCCGAGCTTAAGCCCGGCGGCTCTTACGGCGAACACTACGTAGGCAAGGGAGCGGGAGACGTGGCGGAGCTTGTTACGGGTGCGACGGTAGCCTTCACCGAGAGCGCGATTAAGGGTGCGCTCACCGACGCCTTCGTTTACCTCGGATTTGCGGAGGAAAAGCCCGAGCTTCCGAGAGATGAGGCTGAAATTTTCGAGCTTGTAAAGGCGTTCTATGGCGAGGGTGCTGAAAATCTTGTAAGCTACACCGCCGAGGATGCAACCTACGTAAAGAGAATTTATAAGGAAAAGGGCAAGGCATCCTATGTCACCTACTCCTTTGTTTACTCCCAGTACGGAACACCCGAATTTGAATTCCTCACCTACGTTGACGAAAGCAGAAAGGTTGCGGATATAGAAAAAATACTTTGGAAGGTCAGCGACCCCAAGCCCGAATGGGGATATATTCCTCCCTCGGACAGCGAGGTAGACGCCTTCTTTGAAAGCTTTGTCGGCAAAACCGTAAGCAACGTTTCCGAAGTTGAGATAGAAACGGGCGCAACCAACACCGCAGGCAGAGTAAGAGACGCGGCGCGCGAGTCCTTGGAGATAACTATTCCTGAGGACGGCAGCTACGCTTCCCGCATAATTGGAATTGCGGCTGTTGTTTTAGCAGTAGGCGGATTTATAGCATACGCCATAATTGATAAGAGAAGGAGGACGGCAAAATAATGAAAAATAATAAGCTTTCTATCCTTCTTCGAGGTCTTATAGCCGAGAACCCCGTTCTCGTTCTGGTCCTCGGAACCTGTCCCACCCTCGCTCAGTCCACCAGCGTTATTGCGGCTCTGAGTATGGGTATTGCGGCAACTTTGGTTCTCGTATGCTCCAATATGGTTATATCGGTCCTTCGTAAGATTATTCCCGATACGGTGCGTATCCCCTGCTACATTGTGGTTATAGCGGGCTTCGTTACCGTGGTCCAGCTTCTAATGCAGGCTTATCTTCCCGATTTGTATAAGATGATGGGCGTGTATCTTGCCCTTATAGTCGTTAACTGTATCATTCTCGGCAGAGCTGAAATGTTCGCAAGAAAGAATAACGTTATAGACTCTGCTCTTGACGGACTCGGTATGGGTCTCGGCTTCCTGCTTGCCCTTCTCGCTATGGCGACAATCCGTGAGGTTTTCGGAAACGGCAGCTTCGCAGGAATTGAGATTTCCTTCCTTGCCGACTACAAAATACCGATTCTCACCCAGGCGCCCGGCGGCTTCCTCGTGTTCGGTATTCTTATCGCTATCGTTAATAAAATCGGACCCAAGAAGGGCGCGGAAAAGAGAAAGAACTTCTCCTGCGAGGGCTGCCCCTCCGCATCTCTTTGCGGTAAGGTTTCCTGCGCGGAAAACTGCGAGCTTGTAGCGGGCGGCGAGCCCGACGCGGCTGACACCAAGAAAGAGGAGGGGAATGCATAATGGAATTTAAGGTTTTGATATATATTCTCCTCACGGGAGTGTTTGTTAACAACTACGTTCTCCAGCGCTTCCTCGGTATCTGTCCCTTCCTCGGAGTATCGAAAAAGTTCAGCCAGGCTACGGGTATGGGTATAGCGGTTATATTCGTTATGCTCTGTTCAACTGCGGTTACCTGGCCTATCCAGAAATACGTCCTTGAACCCAACAAATTGGGGTATTTGCAAACTATAGTTTTCATTTTGGTTATTGCAGCCCTGGTTCAGTTCGTTGAAATAGTGTTGAAAAAGTTCATACCTGCGCTTCATAAATCCCTTGGTGTGTACCTTCCCCTCATCACTACCAACTGCGCCGTTCTCGGCGTAGCTATCAACAATATTACCGACGGATATAACTTCGTCGCATCTATGTTCTCCTCCCTTGGTGCAGGCGCGGGCTTCCTTCTCGCTATGGTTCTCTTTGCGGGTGTTCGCTCGAGAATCGAGAACTGTCCTTCGCCGAAGTCAGTGCAGGGCTTGCCTATCACTCTGATTGCCGCATCTATAGTATCTCTTGCTTTCTTCGGCTTCTCAGGTGTTATAGACAACCTGCTTGGTATGTAAGGAGGTAAAATATGGAAATATTAATTCCTATACTTGTGCTCGGCATTATTGCCGTGATATGCGGTGCTTTGCTCACCGTGTCCTCGATTTTCTTCGGGGTAAAGGAGGATGAGCGTCAGGCTGCTGTCCGTGACTGCCTCCCCGGAGCAAACTGCGGCGCCTGCGGCTTCTCGGGCTGCGACGGCTACGCCAAGGCTTTGTGCGACGGCACAACCGATAACCCCTCTCTCTGTGTTCCCGGCGGCGACGGCGTTGCCTGTGAGATTGGCGGGATTATGGGACTTTCCGCAGGTGACGTTGTAGAGCGTGTTGCTTACGTTGGCTGTAACGGCTCCTGCGCTCCCGAGGAGAGAAAGTATAAATACGAGGGCATCTCAAGCTGCGTTGCGGCTAACCAGAGCTACTCGGGTGACAGATTCTGCACCTTCGCCTGCCTCGGCTACGGTGACTGTATGAAGGTTTGTCCGAGAGACGCAATCTCCATCAATTCAGAAAAGCAAATTGCCGAGATTGACCCGAGAAAGTGTATCGGCTGCGGACTTTGTGTCAAGACCTGTCCCAACAATATTATTCACCTTATAAACGACACCTCAAGGGTTGTTGTCAAATGCTCAAACCACGACAAGGGCGCTCAGGTTCGCAAGGTATGCCTTAACGGCTGTATCGGCTGCGGCAAGTGCGAGAAGTCCTGTCCGAGCGGTGCGATTAAGGTGGAGAATAATCTTGCTGTAATTGACTATGATAAGTGTACGGGGTGTGGAATTTGTCATGACGTATGTCCTGTGAAATGTGTACATCTCTGCAACTTCATCTGCGGCGCCCACTTTGAATAATTTTTTGTCCATTGCGGCAGTTTGGTCGATTTGCCGTACACTAGTACGGCTGGCACCGCCCAAACTTTGCACTGAAGCAAAAAATTAAATTATTGACTAGCGGTACTGCAACTTTGGCTTTGAGCGAATGCGAAAAGCAAATATAATTATGTGATTTTTAAGAACGGTAAAGCTTGTTATATTTGCCGTACTGCATACTTTGGCTTTAAGCTAAAGCAAAAAGACAAACGCTTCTAATTTGCATAGTACATCAAGATTGGATTTGACTTGAAGTAAAAGCAAATATAAATTTATAAAAGGAAAAAACGGAAAGGAAAACGGTAGGAATGCAAGGCAGGGAAACGAGAGGTCGCGGAAAAAGAATTATTGCCGACGTCACTCTTCTGCTTGCGCTCGTGCTGGTTGGGCTTTCCGTTTTTCTTGTGTCGGAGCTTTCGGGCGAGGCTGGCGAGTGGGCGGTTGTCAGAATTGACGGCGAGGAGGTCGGCAGATATTCCTTACTCTGTGACGGAGTGTATGAGCTGAATGGCGGCACGAACACCCTCGTTATCTCAGGAGGCGAAGCCTACGTCAGCGAAGCTGACTGCCCGGATCGCGTATGCGTTAGGACGGGACACGTGTCCCGAAACGGGGAAAGAATTATCTGCTTGCCTAATAAGCTCGAGATAAAAATAGTAGGCGGCGGAGAGGAGGTGCTGACTCCTTGATGTGTAACGGCGAAAACGAAGCCTATGAAAAATCAAATGCAAAAGCTTACCAAACAACAGACGTAAATACCAGCGAGAAAGCAGATGCAAAAGCTTGTAAAACAACAGAGGTAAAGACCTGTGAAAACGAGGCTTGCAAAAATTCTGATGCCGAAGCCTATGAAAAAGCAGATGCAAAGGCTTATGAAGCGGACGGTGTAAAGACTTGCGAGAAATCCAACAACGAAGCTTGTGAAACGGCCGATACAAAGACCTGCAAAGCCGAGGAAAAGGTTGGCGGTGGGTCTTGTGAAAAATCAAAAGGAAAAGTCAATGGGCGCAGGGCAGGGAAGCCTGACGTCAGACGAATGACGGCTATTGCCTCTCTCGTTTCCGTGGCTATGGTGCTGGCGTACGTTGAGAGCCTTATTCCCGCTTTCTTTACAGTACCTGGGGTGAAGGTGGGACTTGCAAATGCCGTAACACTCTTCGCGCTTTATGCTCTCGATACGCGGAGCGCGGCTTGTATCTCCTTTATGCGCGTGTCCCTTGCGGCGCTGCTTTTCGGAAGCACTGTCAGCTTTATTTACAGTGCCTCTGGCGCTGTGCTTTCCCTTCTTGTTATGATATTGCTTCGCCGCTTGGACGTATTCTCGCCCATAGGTGTCAGCGTGGCAGGAGGAGTTGCCCATAATATCGGTCAGGTTATAGCCGCGGCTTTGACGATGGAGAGCGTAGGTATTTTATATTATCTTGCACCACTCCTTATCTCGGGAACTCTTGCAGGCGGATTTATCGGTATTCTGACAGGTATTCTTATAGACAAGAGTCGAGGCGTTATAAGTAAAATACTACGTAGAAAATAGTATTTTGTAAACAAATATTGTCAAAATTGCGTGTTTTGCATTAAAAAATGAGTTGAAAACGAAAACTCACAAATAGAAAAAGAGATAACTTATCGGCACATTAAACGTCGATTTGTTATCTCTTTTTTTGTTATTAGGGGGGGGGCTTTGCCCGAAGGCGTTCGTTATAAAGGTGGGTTTCGCTTCTTGTTTTTTGATTTGTGATTAAGGCTCGTCGTCTAAATCGTTAAAATAATCCCTGTCGAAAAATTCGGACAGAGTAATTCCTGCGCCCTCGCAAAAGTGCTTAACTGTAATCACCTTGGAGCATTTCGTTCTTCCTTTCACAAGGTCGTAGATAGCGGAGGGTGACTTACCTCCGTTCAGCGAAAGGTCACATATATTGCTTCCGCGCTCTTTGCAAATTTCGTATATTCTCTTAACAATTGCATCGTTTACTTTCATATTATTTACCTACCGTTTGTGGAGTTCCACAATTATTATAGGCAAATTTGAAATTAATCTCTCGTGGAGTTCCACGATATTGACGAAGATTTGAGAGTTGTTCACGCGCTGTGTCGAAAATATTGCCTACGGTGTCACCAAATAGCACTTGCTGAAAAGTTCAATAACACTTACTGAAAATCTCAATAGCACTTGCCGAAAAAGCTCAATAACACTTACTGAAAAGCTCAATAACACTCGCCGTAAAGCCTAAGATGTGCAGTAACGCCTCGACAACATTCTTCGCAACGCATAATAACGCGCTGGGCGGCGCATAATATTACATATTATTGACAAAGGGTAGAAAATATGGTAAAATACCCCTTGGGCATACTTCCGCCGATATGCCGTCAAAAATACGTGGCGGAGATTGTTTGAATATGAAACTCAATTACAAGAGAACTATTCTCGTGGGCTTCGCATTCTTTCTTATAAGCGCCTTCTGGCAGGCTTATGATGCGATAGTTCCCCTTATTCTGACTA
Organism: Clostridia bacterium; assembly: GCA_017481225.1. Lineage (GTDB taxonomy): Bacteria > Bacillota > Clostridia > Oscillospirales > CAG-272 > UBA1740. The sequence goes on along the minus strand of JAFUPM010000079.1, from coordinate 5,443 downwards.
ACCATTTCGGTCTGCCGCAGACCGTATCGGGTGTGGTTATGTCTATTGACAACGTTTTGGCTGTGTTTATGCTTCCTATATTCGGCGCGCTGTCGGATAAGGTCAGCACAAGATACGGCAAGCGCACGCCCTTTATCGTTATCGGTACTGTGGCGGCTGTTCTTACCTTTATTACTCTGACGTTTATTGACGGCGCACAGCTCGGCGCACTCGTTGATGCAGGTATTCCCGAGGAATACAACGCGGCAAAGCTCGCCTTCGACGAGATATCAAAGAGCCTTTCCGATGCCGTAGCCGCAGGCGACGCTACAGCTAAGGCAGCTCTTACCGCCGCTGAGGAGACCTTCGCGGCAGCGAAGCTTGCACTCCAGGAGAAGGCGCTTGAGATTACTATGGCGAATATCCTTCCCCTTGTAGGCTTTATCGCAATGCTTCTTTTGGTGCTTATTTCTATGGCAACCTTCCGTTCCCCTGCGGTAGCTCTTATGCCCGACGTTACGGTTAAGCCTCTGCGCTCCAAGGGTAACGCCATAATCAACCTTATGGGAACGGCGGGCGGTATTCTCGTTCTGGTTCTCGGTATGATTTTCGCTACCTCGAAGAACATTTATATGCAGTATTCTTGGTACGTTGTGGCGGTTTGCGCTATAATGCTGACGGGTCTGGGTATATTTATCTTCACCGTTAAGGAGAAAAAGTGGGCTGACGAGATGGCGGCTGATACCGTAAGGCTTGGGCTCGAGGACGCGCCTATGCCCGAAAGCGAGAGTGGCTCAAAGCGCAGCCTTTCGAGGGCGGAGCTTACCTCTCTGCTTCTTATACTTGCATCGGTTGCTCTCTGGTACGTGGGCTATAACTCTATCACAAGTAAGTACTCCGTATATGCTACCAACATTCTCGGCTTCGACTACAACTTTACTCTGATAGTTGCTCAGGCGGCTGCTGTTGTGGCTTATATTCCCGTAGGTATTATCGCATCTAAGATAGGCAGAAGAAAGACTATTCTCACGGGTATCGTTCTTCTTGCGTCGGCGTTCTTTATCGGTAACTTTATCACGCCCTCAACTCACCCTGCTGTGATGTATCCCGTATTTGCTCTGGCAGGTATCGGCTGGGCTACGATTAACGTTAACTCCTTCCCCATGGTTGTTGAGCTTGCCAAGGGCGGCGAGGTTGGCAAGTACACCGGCTACTACTACACCGCGTCTATGGCGGCGCAGATTATCGCTCCTATTCTTTCGGGCGCGCTTTACGACCTTATCGGTATGAGATACGTATTCTTCGCCTTCGGTACTGCGTTCGTTGTATTCTCCTTCATTACGATGTTCTTCGTTAAGCACGGAGATGCGAAGCCCGAAGCACAGGGCGCTCTTGAGAGCCTTGCGGGAGCTGACGACTGAGAGGCGGAAAAATGACGGCTGTTTATATTATCCTTGGACTTTTGGTCCTTATAGCGGCGGCTTATCTTATACTCGTCGCCCCCGGCAGAGGGAAGGGAATTTTTGAGTTTGCTAAGGTCCGCTACGCTCACAGAGGACTGCACAACTCCGAGAGGGCGGAAAACTCTATGTCAGCCTTCAAGGCGGCAGTTGAGGCAGGCTACGGAATAGAGCTTGATATCCGCCTGTCCTCCGACGGCGAGCTTGTGGTTCACCACGACGACACTCTCCTGCGCGTTGCGGGAGTTGACGGAAGGGTAGACGAATACACCGCCGAGGAGCTTGGCAAAATGAGCCTCTCGGGAACGGCTGACGGCGTGCCTCGCTTTGCCGACGTCCTTGCGGAGGTTGACGGCAGAGTTCCTCTCCTTGTGGAAATCAAGGAGGACGCAGGCAACAGAGCCGTTACCGACGCGGCAGTAAAGATGCTCTCGGGCTACAAGGGCAGGTATATTGTGGAGTCCTTTAACCCACTGTCTATTGCCAACTTCAAAAAGCAGATGCCCGACGTCCACGTGGGAATACTCTCGCAGATTTATTTCAGAGAGGAAAAGTACAGAAAGCCTCTGTACCTCGCGTTGCAGCTTATGCTGCTTAACGTTCTCTCCCGTCCTTCCTTTGTGGCGTTCAAGCACACCGACAAAAAAGCCTTTTCCTTCAAAGTGTGTAAAAAGCTTTTCGGTGTAACCGCCTTTGCCTGGACCGTCCGCACACCCGAGGAAGAAAAGGCTGCGCTTTCGGCTGGCTTTGACGCTGTGATTTTTGAAAATTATATACCTGAATAACGGCTTTTTGTAAACAAGACTTTTCAATTTAGGTGAAAAATGAAGAAAATTACTGTTGTATCTTTAGCGTCGTTTCTGTTTTTAACTCTTTGCTCAACGGTTGCTTACCTTTTAAGGTGGGCGCTGTGCGAGGAGGTTACATCGCTTATTCTGGGCTTGGTAATCTTAGCTCTCAGCGGCGTGCTTGCAATAATTGCAAAGGAGAGAGTGTGGCTTAATCTGCTATGCTTCCTTCTAAGCTCCGTCGCTATGGGAGTTCTCATACGCGCCTGGTATATAACCCGAGGCTTTGATAACTCCTACGTTACGATGCTTGCGGTTTCCCTTTGTACCGTCGCTTACCTCTGGGTATTCTTCGCCGTATCCCGTATTCCTCTTTTCAGAAGGAGCAGGAAGGCGTACATAATTTACGCGGTATTATTTGCCGCGCTTTCGGGTATCGGTTATCTCGTCGTGATGCTGAACACCAAGACTACCTTCGTTTCCACCTTCGGATATTATATGATTTTGGAGCTGGCGTTTATTTTCGCTATGTCCCTTGAGGTGGAGAACAAAAGGCAGCTTCTGCGCAATCTGACACTCTCCACCTACTCGGTATTTGCCGTGGCTGTCGGAGTTATTGTAGCCATAGTCCTTGCTCTTGTTTGCGGTGAGGGCGGTGATTGCGACTGCGATTGCGACGGGGACTGCTGCGAATGTGCCGACGCCTGCGGTGGCTGTGATTGCGACCTCGGCAGCTCCGACTACAAAAAGAAGAAAAATAAATAAGGGCTTGGGCTTAGCCCAAACCCTTATACAAACAGAAAGAGCAAGAGTAAAAGGATAAACTTCCTTCTATTCTTGCTCTGTTCGTTTTTATAGATGAATTGATGCTAACGCATCATGAATTGGCTTCGCCATGATTTCTCGCTTCGCTCCATGAATTGAAGTCTGCGACTGCATGATTTCTCGTCGGCATGCCGCCTCCTCCATGAATTGAATTGCAACCAATGTGCCGATAGGCACAATTCATGCCGCAGGCAATTCATGAAAGCATAGCTTTCAATTCACGCAGCCGCGAGGTTGCAATTCATTGCGTGTTCTCCGTTAAGGATAACACGCTTACGTAGCTGCCAATGCTTTACGGCAATATCAGACAAGCATTATCACAAGAGGCATAGTAACGATAGAGAGGATAGTCGATATTGCCACAAGACGGGAAACGTACACCGCGTCGCAGTCGAACTGCTCTGCGAACATAGTTGCACTGGATGCGGCGGGTGCTGCGGCGAGTATAACCGTCACAAGAGAGACAACCTCGGGAACGTTTATGCCTACGAGGGCGAGAAGCTTTACCGTTAGCACGATAGCGGCGGGAAGGATGAAGTGACGGAGAGCGAGGAAGAGATACATATATTTGTCCCGTGCCGCTCCTTGAAGCTTCATTTCCGCAAGGCGAAGTCCGATAACCACCATAGAGAGGGGAGCTACAAGCCCCTTGAGCATTGAGAGCGAGTCAATAATTATCTTGGGAACGTAGTTGTTAATAGGCAAAACGAAGAACACAAGACCCAGAGCCGCCGCCAGAGTTACGGGGTGGAGAAGAGCCTTTCCAACAGAAGCCTTCGACTTTTTCTTTTTCCTTACCTCGTGGTAGTCGGTGGCAATATCTCCGTCGGTCACACCGTCACCGTCCTCGTCTCTGTCGTCGGTGCAGATATACACGCCGAGGGACCAAAGGAAGAGGTTGAAGGTGATGTTGTATATTGAGGCGTACATCGTAGCGCCGGGGTAAACGTCCTCAAGCACCGCGCTGATAAGCGGTATTCCCATAAACGCGGCGTTGGAGAAGATTGTGGCGAACCTTAACATTCTCCTCATATTGTCGGGCGCACGCTTAAAGCTCATAAGTGCAACTACGGAGAAAATAATATGTACCGCAACCGAGAGAAGAAGCACCCAAACCGAGTTGAGAAGTATATTCATATCGAAGTCGCGGACGTAGGCGAGGAAGATAAGGGCAGGCTGCGCTATGTAAAGCACGAGCTTAGACAGTCCCTTGCCGAAGCCCTCCGGAGCAAGGCCCAGCTTTTTCATAAGAACGCCGGGAACCATCATAATAAAGAGAAGTGCAACGTTTTCAATAATCGGAAGTATGTAATCCATTGGGTCTCCTTTTGCCGAGAAGTAAGCTGAATAATTGACAAAGCGCACCGAAAGCAGCCGTCAGGAGCCCTTAGAATTGTGCTTTGCGAAGATATTTTATCATTTTCCCACCGTAAAGTCAACGGGGATAGGAAAAATATAATCGAAAAGGCAAAAAAACCCTAAAAAAATCCCGTAAATATTTGGTTTGATATATTGACAGCATTATTAATTTGTGGTAAAATTATCTTAACAAAACATATTCCGCTGTCAAAAAATACTACATATAAAGGAGAACACCAAATGAAAAACTACGATTACGGTTATGGCTTCAAGCCGATTTCCGCATGGGGCTACGTTGGACGCGCTATCCTCTGGTCCATTCCTGTTATCGGTTGGCTTATCTTGCTTTGCAAGGCAATCGGCGCAAAGAACAGAAACGTAAGAAATTACGCTCGTTCCTTCTTCTGCGCACTGCTTCTCGCTATCATCGTTGCAGTTGTATGCGCTGCAGTAGCAGTTGTGCTTGACCTCGTAGGTGTCATCGACGTGCCCGGTATTCTTGAGGCTGTCGGCATTGACCCTGCTATCTGGCCCCTCTGATAAATAAATTAGAGATATCATTGTCCCTCGGCTTTGCCGTGGGACAATTTTATTTTCCGCCCGTCCAAAGCTAAATAATAAATAATATCCTGCATATTGACTTTATAAATATTTTGTGCTATAATTACAACTGCTTTAGAGTACGCTGCTTTTGCAGCACAAAATCTTTCAGCCGCGACACGTGCGGCAACGGAGGCAACAAATGAAATGGACGTCACTTAACGAGCTGCGCGAGAAGTTCCTCGCATTTTTTGAGAGCAAGGGTCATCTTCGCTTGCCCAGCTTCTCACTCGTTCCCAACAACGATAAATCTCTTCTCCTTATAAACTCGGGTATGGCGCCGATGAAGAAGTTCTTCACCGGTGAGGTAGAGCCACCCCGTAACAGGGTCTGCACCTGCCAGAAGTGCATAAGAACACCCGACCTTGAGAGAGTGGGTCATACCGCCCGTCACGGCACCTATTTTGAGATGCTGGGTAACTTCTCCTTCGG
>JAFUPM010000078.1 GCA_017481225.1 Clostridia bacterium | reverse complement strand
GCATAACCCTGGAGGTTGCGAGGTACACGTCAGCATCAAAAATCTGTGAGCCTACGTGGCAATGGAAGCCGCAAAGCTCAAGGTGGGGCAGGGCGAGCGCAAGAGCGCACATAGCCTGTGCCTGTCCCGTCTCTATTGCAGAGCCGAACTTGGAGTCAACCTTGCCCGTAGCAACAGCCGCGTAGGTGTGAGGGTCGATACCGGGAGTTATACGGAGCAGAACCTTTTGCCTCAGTCCGTGGGAGTCGGCTATGCGCTCAATGGCGTAAAGCTCCTCGGCATTGTCAACGACAAAGTAGCCGATACCGCGCGAGATAGCATACTCAATATCCCCGTCGGTTTTGTTGTTGGAGTGGAAGTACGCTCTTGAAAGAGGAAATCCTGCGCGCTCCGCAGTATAAATTTCGCCTACGGAAACTACGTCAATTCCCATTCCTTCCTCAGCCATAATCTCGTAAATTCTCTTGAAGGACGCCGCCTTGGAGGCGTACATAACACGTCCGCGCCCGTCAAAGTATTCCTCAACAGCCGAAAGGTAAGCGCGGCACTTCTCACGTATTTTCTCCTCGTCGTAAAGGTAGAGGGGAGTGCCGTACTGCTCTGCAAGGGGAGAAAGCCTCATACCGCCAAGGGTAAGCTCTCCGTCCTCAGCGCGCCCAAGGTTGTCGCATATAAGCTCTGAATTGTATGTTGTAATCACTTTTTACAGTCCTTTCGCATAGACTCCGCACCGCGAAAGCTATGCTGTAATTTAAAAGCCTCACCGCCCGAGAATATAATCCGGCTTCGTAATATTCAAAGCGGCAAAACCAAAGAAATTTAAAAACTCGCTATATAAATCAGAGCAGATGCGCCCTGATTTCCTCACCCGACATAGGTGACATATCCGCAGGAGCGATATCAAACACCGTCTTTGCGCCAATCTCGCCACGTGCAGCGAGCCTTGAAATAGCTCTCGCATAAGCGACTATAACGCTTGCGGTGAACTCGGGATTTGAGTCAAGCTTCAAGGAGAACTCCACGGTGTGGGAATGTTCGCCTGCAAGCCCCGTTACACCGCTTCTGATAACAGAACCGCCGTGGGGCATACCCGAGTGGTCTCTTTTCAGCTCCTCCATAGAAATGAAGTTAACCGTAGTATTGTAATCGGCAAAATAGTTCGGCATAGTCACAATCTCGCGCTCAATGCGCTGAAGGTCAGCCCCCTCCTTTGCCACAACGTAGCAAACTCTCTCGTGCTTTTCTCTCGTAGAAAGCTCAGGGCATTTACCCTCTCTGACAGCCCCCATAGCCTCAGCTACGGGTACAGTATACTGCCTTGCGTCAAGGACACCATTAATTCTCCTTATTGCATCCGAGTGCCCCTGGCTTATGCCCTTACCCCAGAAGGTGTAATCCTTACCCGAGGGAAGCACAGAGGAGGCGTAAAGCCTTGCAATAGAGAAAAGTCCGGGGTCCCAGCCTGCGGAAATAAGAGCAAGCTTTCCGCCCTCCCTTGCCGCCTTGTCAACCCTTGCGAAATGCTCGGGGATTTTCGCGTGTGTGTCGAAGCTGTCTATAACGTTGAACTCTCCTGCCAGGGCAGGCGTTATCTCGGGCAGGTCTGTTGCGCTGCCGCCGCAAAGTATAAGCACGTCAATTTTATCCTTGAAGCTGAGAATATCAGAAGCGGAGTAAACGGGAATACCCGTCAAGGTTGCAACGCTCTTGGGGTCGCGCCTTGTGAAAACTCCGACAATCTCAATATCCGTATTATATTTTGCGGCAGACTCAACACCTCTGCCTAAATTACCGTATCCGTAAATTCCAATTTTCATATAAAATCCTTCTTATTTTCGGGAGAGCCGAAGCCTTTATTGCTTCGCTCCGTGGGAATGCTTGTGGACAATAAGTCTTTACTGCTTCGCTCCGTGGGAATGCTTGTGGACAATAAGTCTTTACTGCTTCGCTCCGTGGGAATGCTCGTCAACGAGGCTTGACATATCGTAAAGTCCCGCACTCTTACCGACGATAAACGCCGCCGCCGAAAGTCCTCCCTCGGCGAACAGGGCTCTGTCGTGAGCCTCGTGCTTAAGCGTAATAGTCTGATTTTTCGTACCCACGATAACCTCGTGTATACCGACTATGTTACCCATTCTGACAGAATGTATTCCTATCTCCTCGGGTGTGCGCTTGCCTTGACCCGACCTGCCCATATTTGTGTAAGAGGTGGGCTTCACCTCGCATATAGCGTCGGCAATCATAAGGGCAGTACCGCTGGGAGCATCTAGCTTTCTGTCGTGGTGACTCTCGATAATCTCAATTTCCGCCTCGGGCATAGCTAAGGCTGTAACCTTTGCAAGCTCCAAGAGAAGAGCAATACCCAAGGACATATTCCTCGAGTAAAATACCGCCACCTTCTCCGAGGCACGCTTAATAGCCCGAAGCTCCTCCTCGGTGTGACCCGTAGTTGCCACAACCGCAGGAATATTATTTTTTACAGCGAAGTCAAGCAGCTCCTCCGTTGCCGTATGGTGGGAGAAGTCAACTATGCAGTCAATCTCCGACGCGTCGGCAATTTTATCAAACCCCGATACCACCGAGCTGTCGCTCCCGTCGGCTCTGGGGTCAACGCCGAAGGCAAGATGTGCGCCCTTGTAGCCCTCGTTACACAGCTTATGTACCTCGCGGCCCATATAGCCGAGAATACCGTTAAGTAAAATCTTCATTTTAAAGAACCTTCATTTCCTTAAGAAATAAGTCCCTCGTCTCTCATAAGCGAGAGCAACGTTGCCTCGTGGTCGGGCTCCATAGTAGTGAGGGGAAGTCTGAGGTAATTCTCGCAGTATCCCATAGCCGCCATAGCCGCCTTTACGGGAATAGGGTTAACCTCGCAGAAGAGAGCGTTAATAAGAGGAATAAGCCTGAGCTGTGCTTCTCTTGACGCCAAAGCGTCACCCTTAAGGTAGTCCTTAACCATCTTTGAGGTCTCGTGGGGCATAAGGTTTGACAGCACCGAGATAACACCCTTTCCGCCAAGGGACAAAATAGGAAGTATCTGGTCGTCGTTACCCGAATAAATATCAATCTTATCGCCGCACAGATGCGCAATCTCCGCAACCTGGGAAAGATTGCCCGACGCCTCCTTAATAGCTACGATATTGGGATGCTCTGCAAGCTTTGCAACAGTTGCGGGCAGAAGGTTGCAGCCGGTTCTCGAGGGTACGTTATAGAGAATACAGGGCTTGGTTGAAATATCAGCCACCGCAACGAAGGACTCGTAAAGTCCCCTCTGAGTTGCCTTGTTGTAGTAGGGAGTAACAAGGAGCATAGCATCAGCTCCCACCTCGCAGGCAAACTTAGTAAGCGAAATTGCATAGTCGGTATCGTTGGAGCCCGTACCTGCAATAACCGGAACTCTGCCCGCTACTCTGTCTACGCAGAACTTTATAGCCTCTCTATGCTCCTCGTCCGTAAGGGTGGAGCCCTCGCCCGTTGTACCTACGGCAACAATTGCATCAATTCCTGCCTCAATCTGCCAGTCTATAAGCCTGCCGAACTGCTCGTAGTCAACTCCGTTTTTTGTGAGAGGGGTAACTATAGCAGTTGCCGCACCTGTAAATACTGTGTTCTTCATTATAATAAATCCTTTCTTTATTTCCTTAAGTAAAACAAAAAAGATAGCCGCAAGGCTATCCCCAAAACCTCGGACACCCAAAGCGCCCGAAAAGTTGTGATAGCCCACCGCATTTCTGCGACAACAGAACGGATATTCTCCGAGCTGCCAGCAATAGATGCCTGCCACAGCACCCGCTTCGGCACTGACGCCTTTCCCCCACAGCCTCGGCGGCTAAAACAAGGCAGGGTACTAATCATACAGTGCGCCTCTATCTGAATTGATATAGTAATTTTACCACATATATTT
>JAFUPM010000077.1 GCA_017481225.1 Clostridia bacterium | reverse complement strand
GTTCCGCCTGCTTTGCAACCCCACGGAAATCCTCGGCTACGAGAACTCCGATGACCGACGCGACCCTAAAAACGGCTTCGTCACGGGTATGAGATGCATCCGTATGGAGCTTGGCGAGCCCGACGAGCGCGGCAGACGCCGTCCCGTTGAGGTTCCGGGCAGCGAGTTCACCCTTGAGGTAGATACCGTAATTATGTCTATCGGCACCTCCCCGAACCCCCTTATTAAGTCCACAACCGAAGGACTTGAGGTCAACTCCCGAGGCGGCATTATAGTCACCGAGGAGGGCGCGACCACAAAGGAGGGCGTATTCGCAGGAGGCGATGCCGTCACGGGTGCCGCTACCGTTATCTCCGCTATGGGCGCAGGCAAGCTCGCCGCTAAGGCAATCTGCGATTACCTTTCAAAGTAATCCTAAAATCAAACCCACTCATACGTTTTAAATACCTAAAGGGCAGTGCCGATACCGACACTGCCCTAAATTATTTATCAAATTATGCTAAAAGCGTGTTATTGTGACGATGCGAACTTCCATTCGGATATGCTATACAAGCCGTTGATTTCGCCCTCGGTGTAGCTTACCTCGAGAACGTCTCCCACACGTATAAGCATCAGTGCCTCGTCGGTCTCGAGATAACCCTTGTAAACCTTACCCGAGGTAGAGGTAATGTAAACCGTCGAGATGCCGGATACCGTCGCAACTCTGACGTTCTCTACGGTTACGGTTGCTATTTTGTCGGAAGCTCCCGTATCAACGTTGTTTAGCCTGAGCAGCTTTTTGTAGGAGCTCATAGCCTCTGCCTGAGTGTTACCCGTTGCCACGAGGCTGTAGTTTTCCACGTTAACGAGGGCATACAGCTCAACGACTCCTGCCGCATTTTTAAGCACCATAATATAGGTGGGCTGTCCTGCAACGTTTATGAGAGAAGGGAAGGACGCCTCGTAGCCCTTCTCCTGAACCTCACCCTCTGCCGCCGCCATAGCGGAATGCTCCTCTGCGCCGATAACGGAATAGAATTTATATTCACCCGTACGGGCATTTGAGAGAATAAAGCCTATGTTGGATAGGTCGTTAGATACAACCGAGGTCACACCCGTGAAGTACCATACGTCGTCCTCAATAACGATATATCCGAAATCATCTGTTGCCATCTTGCAGCCGACGTTTCCAATAATGCTGTTGAAAAATCCCCCGGATAGCGTGCCGTGCCAGTTGTATTTTGTAAAGGCAAGGTCTCCAGTATATACTACGTCTATCCAGGCAGGCGCATTCTCCACCGCCATAAGCTCGCTTGAGCCATCGGTTGGGTCGAAAATAATCACTTCTTCTACGTCGCTTGCGCCGAACAGCGCGACCTGAGGACGCGAGCAGGAGACTATATAATAAGGATTCCCCTCCTCATCAAGCTCGAAGGTTATTGAGTCGAATATTTTCGTCGGGTACTCGAAGCGGAGCTTTCTTTCTAAATCGTCTCCGAAATAACCGCTTTCAACGTAAATTATAGGCTCGTCGAACTCTAGGTACTCGGCGTCGTTTTTCACAGGATCCACAAGTACCGCACCGGGGATTCCGCTGTCGCGGTTACCTATCCACTTGAAAAAGCCATCGTACTCGAGGTTAGATACCTTTTTCGGAGTTCTCTTGTAGTTTATTTGCGTGTAATATTCGCTTAATACGAACTGTGACACCATATCCGCCAGCGAACCAAGCTCCTTGTTGCCCAGAGCTGTGGCGGACTGAGTATCCATCAACGCGATATTCGTCACCTCGCTTGACTCGGGCAGGTCATCCGTAAAGCTTGACTCGGTTACCTCTATTACCCTCGCGTAGGCGTGAGCGTTAAATATTTCGGATGAGATAAGCAGCCCGAGAATGATAACCGTAACGGGAATAGCCACGGCAACCAAAGCCCATTTATTGTATTTCACGTCAATCTTATTTTTCTTTTTCTTCGTTCCGCTTGCTCTTTTCGTTATCTCAACGTATTCGTTGACCTTTATGCCTAAAAATGGCAGAGAGTAGCAGGCAATTACCGCCGTAAGGTAGAGCCAGAAGCCCACGGACTGTAAATTTATAGGCGGCAGGAATATGTAGAAGAGTATAAACCCGGCGGCGCTGCCGCAAATAAGCGACAGTATCACCTTGCCGAGCAAACCGCTTTCCTTGAATTTTTCAAACAGCTTTTTCATTTTTTCTCCTTTCGGACGTTCAGTTCCGTCCAAACCGTATTTTATCACAAATCAAACCGTAATTCAAGTATATTTTGCTTAACAAATATAATTTTCGCATCAACCTTGGACAAGAATTCTAATAAGTCCCCGAATTAACTTGACACGCACTCGGCTAAATGATAAAATAGATGAAGTAAAGCATCAAGAAAAGGATACGGAAATGAAAAACAAAAAACAACTGATTTACCTTATCAGAGTAGCTCTTTTCACAGCTCTTATGTGCGTCTCCGCCTTCATAAGCATACCCATCACCGTTCCCATAACTCTCCAGACCCTCGTTCTCTTTCTCTCCTTCTTTATCCTCGGAGGCAAGGGAAGCGCCGTATCGGTTTTCCTCTACGTTTCTATCGGTGCCTTGGGGCTTCCGGTTTTCTCGGGCTTTACAGGCGGCATATCCCGCCTTTTGGATATAACGGGTGGCTATATTTTCGGTATGCTGACAGCCTCTCTTGTTTACCTCGCCCTCGAGGGCAGGGGAGAGCGCATAGGCAAAAGGCAGCTTGCCGCGGCTTTTCTGTCACAGCTTACCCTTTATACCGTCGGCACGCTTTGGTACACCCTCGTTTATGCCGACCGCGGCTCCGTCGGTGCCGTCCTTTTAGTCTGTGTCGTCCCCTTTATTATCCCCGACCTTATTAAGCTTGCCCTTGCCTTCAGCATAGCGAAAAGAATACCAAGACAGTAGCCCACGCCGCCGTCTTGGTATTTTAATTTGCCGTATAAATCCGTTTCGGATTACCTTTTGCCTCCGATATGCCTATTTCACATTGCCATACAGAGCCGCTTTTGTATATACCCGTTCCGCATTGCCATACAGAGCCGCTTTTGTATATACCCCGTTCCGTATTGCCATACCTGTGCTTTTGTAAACCGAAGTATTCTTTTCGTACTACGAAATGCTAAGCTTATCAACAGCCTCCCACGCAGCCCAAATTTCCTCATCTGTAACGGGCACCTCAAAATCACGGAAGCCGTTGCCCGTCATATTTATACCGAACAGCACGCGGCACCAGCACAGAGCCAGGGCGTATCTGCCGAGTCCCCGTCCCGAATGCTGACCGTCCTCGTGGTGAACGGTATATCCCTTGCTATACAGCTCCGAGAAAACCTGCCCCGTAGGAATAAGTATATCAGCCCCCGTTCGGCGCATAACCTCGCGGTACACCTCACCGACGCGCTGGCACATCTCCTCAGTTGAGTAACAGCCGATATGCTTCATTCTGTGCAAAAGCTTTTCGCCGTAGCCCCAGGTCTGGTGCAGAGCAATTTTAGCCCTCGGACAAAGCTCTCGGACGTACTTAATCAGCTCGTAAATATAGGGCTCGAAGTGGCATATTTCCGCCGACCTTACCGACGCCTCCTGGAGTGTAACGACGTCCCACTCCTCCATACCGAGAGCCTCTCTTATCGTCACGTACCTATCCGTAGCCACGCCGCAAATATCCAGCCTGTACTCGGGAATATCCCTCGTCATATTATTGTAATGACGGAGCAGGGTACACCCTCCCACGTATAAATTTACGTTATAAATATCAACTCCTGCCGCATCGCACACGCCCTTAAGGTACGCCTGCGCGTCCTCGGAGAAGCTGTTTCCAATAGATAGTATCTTCATTTCAACCTCGCACGATTTTATTAGCTATACTCTATCACATAAAATTAGTAAAGTCAACAGTTAACCGGAAAATGCAATTTCAACTGTACAATTACAACGTTACAAAGACAAGCTAAAAGAGCCACAGGAGAACCTATGGCTCTTTTTCTTTATATCAAGCCTTGCTCCTTAAGAAACTCGCAAACGAGCTTACCGAAAATGCTTTCGCCCGACTCGTCCACAGCTCCGAGATACGCCGTATGAGAGTAGCCCCTCATATACTCCAGCTTCACCTTAGACATATCGTACCTGAGAGCCTCGAAGGTTCTGACCAGAAGTATAGTTTCCTCGTATCTGCACTTTATATCATTGTCAGCCACGAATATCTGCTGAGGCGCGTATTCCTTCGCCATGCCTACGTAATAAAGCGGCGCCCTCTCGTCCACGCGGCAATTATACCTTGGTATACCGTCCTCGCGCAGCACGTTGAAGTGAACCGTCGGCTGTCCTGCATCGTGAAGATAAGCCGCAATATCCAAGGGGTCGATGCCGTATTTTTCGAGGTATCTTTTATCGTAGCAGAGAAGCATTGACATGTGCCCCCCTGCGGAGCTACCGCCAACGATAAGCTTGCCTGAGCCGCCATAGCTGCCTATATGCTCCTTCGCCCAGGCTACGCACGCGGCGCCGTCCTCAATATAATCGGGGAAGCGGGCGTCGGGATACATTCTGTAATTCGCCGAAATCAAGCCTATCCCACGCTCTGTGAAATATTTGCTTAAGGTTTCGTATGCCGCTGTTGCCTTGTCACCCTTTTCAAATCCTCCGCCGTGGAAGAAAACTATAGTAGGGAAGCCCTCGCCGTCGGGCAAATACATATCTAACCTCTGGGCAAAGACACCGCCCTCCACGTACTGTATATCCTTGTAAACTCTCATTAAGGCTTCTCCTTATAAACAGACTTGGTTACCTCGAAGGGGTTTTTCAATGCATTTTTTACAGCCTCTTTAATAACCTCAATATTTTCGCCGGGGTCGGTAAAGTAAGGACGCTGCGCGGTGCTTACGTCATTTTCCGTAGGAATATAGGTTATCTCGTCAATATCACCGCCCGTAAGGTAGGAGTAGAAGAGAAGCCCGAGAGCGTATCTTCCAACACCGTAATTTAGGTGACCCCAGTCACGGGTGATATCTCCTGCGGCGCCGTCCTTAAGATAAGAGCTACGCAGGTTCTGTATGAGAGTTGCCGCAGGAAGCACGCCTGCAATCTCGGCATTCGGAGCTATAAGCTCACGCGTTATATCCACGATGCCGTTATACAGCGCTGACGTGTCGTCAACGTTGTGAGCCCATGGCATATAGTAAACTATCTTGCCCTCGGGATTGGTCATATAGGTGCGGAATGCCGCAATAAGCTTATCAAGCTCGGAGTAGTACTTCGCCTCGGTCAGAGTAGCTGTGTTGTTGGGTCCCTGGTAGAACAGCACGTAGTCCCATGGCTCGTCTGCAAGTATCTGCTTGTAGTCTGCGGGAAGCTCAACTCTCACGCCGTTTACCGTCTTGTAATGTACGCTGAAGGTGTATTGCTCACCGTTGCTGTTTGTATAAATATAATCATTGTCCGGGTCGTCGTCAATATTGTGGTAGTGGTCGTTTATTGCCATAGCGCTTTCACCGACGTGACCTATAGTAACGTTCAGATATCCCGCACAGCGGAATATTTTCTCAAGATACATTGAAGCATCGTTGCCGTAGCTGTTGCCGAATATAAGCAGCTTTACAGACTTAACACTCGGCGCGTTAACCTCGTAATTATTCATATCCGCGTTTATTGAAGCCTCCTTTATCAGCTTGTATACAGTAGCATCGTCTGCGCTCTCAAGCTCGGGTGTCCACTCCACCGAGCCAAGCTCAACCCCCGTAAGAACACGGCAGAAGGCAAGAGCCGAAAGATAAAGCGCGAAGTCGTCGCTGTTATTGTCGAGCTTTATATTTTCACCCACAAGGGGAGAAGTGGACGTATCGTATATGCTGCGCATATTCTGCACAGCCGTTCCCAGAGGAATTATTCCGTCAATACGGCTGTCCGTCAGCACCTTTTCCTTTACCGTATCAACGATAGCGGCGTACATTTCCATCTGGTCCTCGCCGTAATACTCGAAGTCTGCGCTGGAGCTTGCGGAGTTGAACGCCCAGGTCATATTCCAAAGTATTTTACAGTCGGGATTAGTTTTGTTTTCTTCAATATATCCGAGAATATCCCCAAGATGTCCGTAGCTATCCGCCATACCCGCAAGGCCCACCTTCTGCTGCAGAACTATATAGTCCCACCCGTATGCCTTAAGGCCGTCATCGAAGGTCTGAGTATAATCCTTGATTTCCTCGCCGCCGATTTTATAGCTGATGGTATAAGGCGTCCGTCCGCCTGAAATATTGGTCCACTGGTCGTCAAGGGCTGCGCCTGTGCTGAACTTGCAGTTCATCTGGCAGATAAGCCTGTCGGTTACGCCGAGTGCCTCAAGCATTGGCTCAAGGAGCTTTACCGCATCGCTGCTTGAAGCATCTCCTATTACAAGCACCTTAATGCTTTTCGTCGCGGGAATAACCTCTGTGTAGCTGTCAGAGCAGCTATCGCAGGTGTATATGCACTCACCGTCAGAAAGAGCCTTCGCAGGGACGGTAACTGTCGCCTTATATTCGCCCGTAGGGCAGGCAGAGCAGGGGTTCTCGCGCACGCTTGGTGTGTCGCCCTCGCCGCCTTCATTGCCGCCCTCGCCGCCTTCGCCGCCTTCATTTCCCGAGTTATCGCCGCCGTTTGTGCCCGCGTCACCG
>JAFUPM010000076.1 GCA_017481225.1 Clostridia bacterium | reverse complement strand
TACCGATTATTCGTATAAAGAGGTTACGAGCTACGGAACGTACAACCGAACCAAAACCGACACGAATTATTTGTATTTTCATTTTTATAACAATTACGAATTGCCGATTGGGGATTTAGTGACCTCATCAAGTTTCATCACGCTGTCATATAGCACAGAATACTATGGCATGAATATCACCTATGACGTCGATTTCTTCGGCGGCAGCGGAACAATTATTATTTACGACAAATATGGATTATAAATTTGGATAAGGAGACAAACTGATGGGAAGATGGGTATATAGAGAAGGTAAAAAAGAACCATTGTCTAATTATTTCAGAAGTTACTTTTTTGCTTGTCTTATCTTTAATTTTATCGGTCTTATCGCCTGTATGTCGGTAAAGTATTATGATGAGGCTATTACCAAAGCCAAGTGGAAAGGCGCCTTCACGGGGCTTGCGTTTAGCATTGCAGGCTTTGCTTGGGCTATTATTGCCACCTCGGCTATAAAGAATGGGGCGCTTGTTATTATTACGGCACTCATTTTAGTAGTTGGCGTATGCTTTGGAATCCTTTATAAGTACGGAGGACAGGAGAACGAGGAAACTTCCGTTGCAACTCCTACATCAACTCAAAGCATATCTCCTCAAGAGATGAAACTGTGGGTGGAAGCATATCTACGCAATATTGGAATGACCTCGGCTGTAATAAGTGTTGCAGTCAGTGGTAGCAAATTATCTAGAAGCTATAACTTGATTAGGCGAAAACCATCAATATCTAAGGAAGATTTCTTGATTGCGATGGAAATGTATGAATTTCTATAATTTAATAGCATTAACAATATTCAACCTAAAATTAAAATTGAAACCGTTTTCAAAAAACTCATCCGTTTTTGCTTAATTCATCCGCTTTTAATTTTGTATCCTTTTCGTAGCCCTTTCACATAGAAAAACGGACACCTTGATGGTGTCTGTTTTTCTATCCTATGATGCCCCGTACGTGGAATCTCACCCAGCGCGCACCACTTCAGCTTTCCTTTTATCTTAACTTTCTGCGCGCTATGGGTTCGTATTTGCCGCGCAGAGCGCGTCAAGCTTGCTTGTAAGCGGCAAGCGAGCAAATATTCATCTTTGATGAAATTCCCGTACCTTTCGGGACACCATTTTGGTGTCCCTTTGTCTATTCTATGGTACCCCGTACGTGGAATCTCACCCAGCGCGCACCACTTCAGCTTTCCTTTTATCTTAACTTTCCGCGCGCTATGGGTTCGTATTTGCCGCGCAGAGCGCGTCAAGCTTGCTTGTAAGCGGCAAGCGAGCAAATATTCATCTTTGATGAAATTCCCATTCTTTTTATTTGACACCATTTGGTGTCCGTTTTTCCATCTTGTAACTCTGTCCCCTAGGCAAGCCGTTCAAGCTGCCTTTTTCTCTGTTCAAAGCTCTAGTAAAGCGCCAAATATTACGCTTTAACAATCTTTAGTAGTATTTTAAAACTTAATTTGGATTTTTACTTTTCTTAATCGAATTATCTTAATTAAATAGCAAACTCCCCCTCGCTTGCTTTGCGCTCGCTTGGCGGAGTTTTTATATTAAAATGTCAATAATTATTTGCTTTTTGTGGATTTCTATATTATTTTTCGTCCTCTGAGACAGTTGGCTCATTAATGAGTGAATTGTCTATCTTGCATTCAGCGCTCCGCTTGCCCTCAGCCAAATAGGAGCCTTCGGCTGCCGCACTTTCCGACTCAAAGGCGCATTCAGCCACCTCACGCTTGGAAGCTTTCACAGGTGCAGCCCCTTCAGCCGCGACTTTAGCTGCATCATTCTCCTCGGCGACAAGCTTAAAGGCAATAGCTGAAATTACGGAGTAGGCGAACATCGGCAAGATGTAGAAAACGAAGTTTTCAAGCAGCGAGCCCAAAAGCACCGAAAGAAGCGAAAGTCCCAGCATACTCTTGGCAAAGCTTGGGCGCTTAACAAAGGGAATAATAGTCGATATTCGGTAATAGGAGTAAGCAAGAAAACCGACTATACCGAAGCAAGCAAGCATATGCACGGGAGTGTTATGCATCATAAAGGGGATAAACGAGGTGTTCGAGAAGCCGTGTATAGTGTCGTTAAGTCCGAAAAATCCCTTGCCGAAGATAGGCGCATCAATGAAGGCGTCAATACCGTCGCGCCAGATTCTGAACCTGCTGCTATCGTCAAGTCCGCGAATTAAGTAGTTGCCGAAGGCGGGGAAGGTATACTCGCGGAAGGCTAAAATCAAAGCCGTGATAGCCGCCAAGGTTACAGCAATCTCTATGGCGTAGAGCTTCTTTCTTTTCGATTTAGCAAATGTGATAATAAGAGAAGCAAGGTAGATAGGAACACCCACAATCACAGCTGTACGGGAAAGGTTGAGAATGGAGCCGACGAAGGCAAGCGTAGCCATAACGAAATAATACACGGGGTGGCGGCTTTTATGGGCTCCGATAAACAAAACGGGAATAAGCACCGTCAGCGATTGGGCGGCTGTGTTTGTAACTCCCCAACCGTAGGAAATGCTGGCGCGTATAAAGCTACCGTCCGTGTCAATCATATTCTCGCCGCCCGATACGTACACTTCAACGAGCTGAGCCAGAAGAACGATAACGATAACAGATGCCGCATAAATAAAGTAGTCAAGAATCTCCTCGCCCCTCTCGTGCTTGAAGCCGAGAAGGAATAGGTAGAAGATAATGAACCAAACCACAATCTGCACAAGAGAAAAACCGAGGCTCCTCTCGCTCCACAGGGAGCTGAACGCACCGCCAAGCACAAAGGATATTGCAAGGAGTGCCGAGGGGAGAAGTAAGGGAAGCGATTTAATGCTTTCCTTCGAGAAAATCTTGTTCCTTATAAAGAACCAGACGAGAGCTGCGGCAACGACAACGAAGGATATCACGAGCATAGTAGCCCTGCCGTCGGTGAAATAATAATCCGAAGCCACTCCCGTGATGTTATTTGTCGCAGGGGTATGCTCTCGGGAAATCTGAAAAACAAAGGTGCAAAGAACTATGACTGTCGGGCGGAGAGTACGGCACACGCAAAGTGCAAGGGTTATCAGCGCCATATTCACAAAGTGAAGGTAGTACTCTATCGCCGCGAAGTAGCCGCAAAGAACCAATGCGGCAACCACAAGAGGATAGATAGGGCCCATAAAGAAGGCCTCAAGCCTCTCCCGTGATAAATAACTCAAGACTTTTTCCTTTATCATATAATTCCTCAAAATAAATTTTTGGGTGACAACTGTCTTATATCATATCATTTTTACGGTTATTTGTCAAGACGTAGTATATATACAATTGACAAAGTCAAAAGAAAATGATAAAATATACTCAAACCAAACTAGAGCGAAGGCTCACGGAGAGTAAAATGGATTTTCAAAAGCACGTACCAATTATAGAAAAAAAGATAAACTACGTCTTTCGCGATAAGTCACTTCTGAAGCAGGCGTTTACCAGAAGCAGCTATTGCAACGAGAAAAATTATAAGGGCAGAGAGAACTACTCCTCAAACGAGGTTTTGGAGTTTTTCGGCGACAGCGTACTGTCCACCGCCATAATCAGCCTTCTTTTAGAGGAAAAAACCAGAAGATATCCCCACGGTATCCAAACGGAGCTTAACGAGGGTGACCTTTCCAACATACGCTCCAAGCTCAGCGACAAGCGCAACCTTTCAAGATGCACCTCTCAGCTGGGCTTGCAAAAGTACCTTCTCCTCGGCGAGGGTGACAGCAAGCTTATGATTTCCGAGGAGGCTTCGGTTATGGAGGACCTTTTCGAAAGCATTATCGGCGCGGTATATATCGACTCCGCAATGGATATAAAAACGGTTATCCGCGTGGTTTCGGGTATGCTTGATATATCCGAATACTCAAACGGAGAAGCACCCATACAGAGCTACAAAAACGCCCTCCAGGAGTGGTGCGCAGACAAATCCCGCCGCCTGCCGCCGCCCGTTTACAAAACCATATCCGAGGAGGGCCCCGACCATAAGAAGGTCTACGAGCGCGGCTGTTATATTGGAGAGAGGCTGTACGGTGTCGGAAAGGGCAAAAACCAAAAGCTTGCAGACACCGCCGCCGCAGAGGCAGCCCTTGCTAAGCTAAAGAGCGAGGACACGCCAAAGGTCGAAAACAAGGACTCCGCAAGAGCTCTTCGCGCTTACGCCACCGAAAGAAAGCTGAAATCCCCCGAGTACCACGACCTCGGCGAAGCACCCGAGTCAACCGAGGAGATGAAGGTTTTTATCATTGAATGCTGCTTTGAGGGTATAACCGTCTTTGGCACGGGAGCCAGCAAAAACGATGCAAGAGAGACCGCCTCGGCAAAAATGCTCGCCGAGTTAACCGAGAAGGCTAAAAGCGCTCCTAAGACCAAGTCCGCTAAAGCAGACTCGGCTAAAGGAAAACAGCCTAAAGCAAAGAAGCCCGTATTAAAGGCGCAGAAAGTCGCCGCGATACCGAAGGCTAAGGCTCAAGAAAAGGGTTCCGAAAAAGCAAGTGAAAGCTCTGCCGCAAATACCAAAGACAAGCCCACGCTAAGCCTTCCGCAGAAAAAACACCCAGCTCAAATAAAGCATAAGGCAGCCGCTGTGCAAAGGCTTCAAAAGGGAGCGAAAAAGAGCGATAAAAGCCCTTCTCCCAAAAAAGCACCGGCTCATCATACGAAGCGTTCATAGTGCGTTTTCCCCCCAATTTTATCTACTATAGTTTACAAAAGCCGCCGCTAAAGGTTTAGCGGCGGCTTTTACTTGTTTTGATTACTCGCAAATAACGCACAAGAATATATTTGTTTTAATAGCGGACGGTTAGCTCTTTATGTCCGTGGCTTTAGCAGAAGCAACAGCCAATCTACAAGGCGAGCCGTCGGTCAAAAGTTAAAAAGAAAAACTCGCAAAACCCCTCTTTAGCTACTCTTTGCAAGACGCATCAAGCTCGGATACGAGCCTTTTATACTCCTCATAGCCGTAAAGAATATTCATAGCCTCGAGAAAAGCCGTGGGAGTCATATCCTCGGGCAGCTCACACACAGCGGCGAGAGCGGCACGCCTTTGCGAAGCGGAGGGAGTACCCGTAAGTCTGTCGGCGAGCATATCTGCCTTCGTTACAAGCCGTCCGCGCTCCCTCGGAGTTCTATCGGAGGAGAAGGGCAAAAGAAGTCTCTCAAGCACCTCGCGACTCATTCCCTCAACACCGATAACACCCGAACGGGAGGGGGTTCTTTTTCTTTTCTCCTTGCCTTCAATTCTCGGTACGTAGAGATTATGCAGCTTATCCTTTGGTAAAAGTCCCGAAAGATACGACCTGATTTGCTTCCCTCCGCCGTCGGAGTCGCAAAGAACTATAACGCCGTCCTTCCCTATCTTCCTTATAAGGGAACGTAGTGCCTCGTTATTGAAAATACCGAAGCCGCCCGTGGTGATAATCACTCCGTCAACGAAGCCCGAAAGGGTCGCCTTGTCGTACTTTCCTTCCACTATAATGGGAAGAGAAATCTTGATTTTTTCCTTCATTTTCCCTGCTCCCTTCTGTATTTTTCGCAGAGAGAGGAAAGTGGGCATATATGGCATTTAGGACCTCTTGCAAGGCATATTTCCCTACCAAAGTTTACAATTCTATGGCAAAAATCGCTTCCGAGAGACGGGTCCATAAGGTCTCTCAGTATCATTTCTATTTTTGTCGGGTCCTTTAACTTCTCGGGGTACATTCCAAGCCTTCCGCATATCCGTATGCAGTGAGTGTCGCAAACGATAGCATCACCGCCGAACACATCACCGATAAGCAGATTAGCTATCTTTCTGCCCACACCCGGAAATCGAAGCAGGCTCTCCATATCCTCGGGCAGCTTCCCGCCGAACTCCTCCACGAGCATTCTCGAGGAGTCCTTAATATTTGCCGCCTTCATTCTGTAGAGTCCGCAGGGCTTCACAATTTCAGAAAGCTCCTCGATATCCGCCTCAGCCATAGCCTCAGGCGTGGGATAACGGGAAAACAGCTCTCGTGACACTATATTTACTCTCGCGTCGGTACACTGTGCCGAAAGCCTACCCATTACGAGAAGCTTCCAGGGGTCACCGCCGTAGTGGAGAGCGCATTCACTTTCGGGATAAAGCTCGCCAAGCTTCTCGATTATCACGGCAAGGCTCTCTCTTTTTTCCTTCTTAGTCATCTTTTCCTTCCTCTTTCAAAGCCTCATCTATAAGAGCGCGTGTAAGAGTTACCGACAGCCCCATAATGCTTTCAAACTCACCGCAGAAGCTCTCAACGAAGCTGCCACCCATACCCTGTATACCGTATGCGCCTGCCTTATCCATAGGCTCGCCTGTGTCAATGTAGGAGTAAATTTCCTCGTCTGTCAGCTTACGGAAGGTGACGCGAGAGGTGTGAGTGCCGCTGAATACTCTGTTACCGTAGTGAACAGCCACACCCGTGTGTACGTTATGTACCCTTCCCGACAGCAGGGAAAGAATTCTGTGAGCGTCCTCGCGCCCCTCGGGCTTGCCGAGAGGTGTACCGTCTATCTCAACAAGTGTATCCGAGGAGACTATAAGCGCGTCTTTTGAAGCAAGCTCCATGACAGCCGCGCCCTTGCGCACTGCAAGCACCTCTACGCCCTCCCTTGGGTGCATACCGCAGGGCAAGGTCTCGTCGGTTGGCGCTGTGATTATATCAAACTCGGGTATTATCCTCGCCAAAAGCTCGCGGCGGCGAGGCGATTTAGATGCCAATATTACTTTCATAAATCCCTCTTTCGGTTTTCTCAATTCTTCCTTTTACTATTTTACTATATATTCACCGAAATTTCAACCCTTTTGTTTCATTGCTGCAAGCAATTCCTTTAGTAAAGCGAACCTTTGTGCTTTATGTAGCTTCATTTGCACCCGGTGCAGCACCACCAAGCATAAGCCCACATCATTTGCTTTGCCGCAACTTTATTTGCACCCGGTGCAACTTCATTTGTACCTTGCACAGCAATCCTTGCCATAGACGCATCATTTCGCGAAGCGAACCTTTGTGCTTTGCATAAAAAACCCGCCCTCAAAGGAGGGCGGGCGTGAACTATTTAGCTAAACAAGAGGAAATTACTTGAGGTCCTTCCAAGCGGTGATAACCTTAAGAAGGTCTGCTTCCTTCTTTGTCTTGTTCTCGTTATAGAGCTGACCCATATCACTTACCTGGTAGTTCTGATTCTGGATAAGCTCGTGCCATCTACGATAGGTAGCATCAGCATCGGTAGCCGCGTTGAAGTCGGACATAACGTCGTCGAAGGTCTTGTCGAATACGTCACGAACGTGGTTACGGATGTAGGTAAGCATCATCTCGTTATCGTCAGAGGTCTCGCCCTTGAGAGACTGAGCAAGCTGTACTGTGTAGTATTCCTCAAGAATCTCAGAGGAGCTTCTGGACTGATAATCAAGGTATGCGGAGCACTGTTCGTAAAGAAGGGTCTTGGTAGCGATAGCTACGATACGTGCATTGTTATGTACGAAGGTCTGGTACTCGTCGCCGTCACGGTATACGGGAACGGGAACGATACCGAAGCCTGCACCCTCTCTAAGGGACTGGTAATCCTCATCCTCGAGAGAACCGAGGGAGATAACAGAACCGAACAGAAG